>JAPOLP010000326.1 GCA_029977045.1 Planctomycetota bacterium | reverse complement strand
GTCAGGCTGCGGGCTTCTTCGAGATTGCAGAACAGCAGATCGACCGGGCCTTCGATCAGCGACTGAAACTCGTCTCGGAACAGGTCGATCAGGAACGGATCGGAGACTGTCAGCGAAACCTTGACGCCGTGCTTGACCGCCAGATCGATCGCCTTCTTCGCAGCCGCTCGCGAGCCTTCGCCAGCGAACAGGTAGCCTTCCACATAGATCCACTCTGCCTTGCGGATTTCTTCCTCGTTGATGTCGTCCTCGGACAGCTCGGCGGAAATTCCCAGGTTGGTGAGCATCGTCCGCTGGGCGTCTTCCGTGATCAGAACGACGCAGGTACCGCTCTGGCCGTTGCCGGGAGGCACTTCGATGGCGATGCCCAGGTCGCGCAGATCCTGCAGAAAGAACTCGCCGATGCTGTCGTTGGCGACTTTGCCGACGTAAGCCGCTTTGCCGCCGAACTGAGCGATCCCGATGATCGTGTTCGCTGCCGAACCGCCGGCACAGCGGGTCACCGACGCATGGTCGATGTGGCCGAGCACTCGCTGCTGCGTCGCTTCGTCGACCAGCGTCATGATCCCTTTGGGGAAGTTCAGCTTCAGCAGCGTCTCGTCTGACACGCGAGCCTGAAAGTCGACAAGTGCGTTGCCGATGCCATAAACGTTGTACTGCTTCATGCGGAAGAATCCTGTCTTCGGTCTCAGTTCATTTCGTCCAAAAGTCAGCGGAACGGCGCGAGCCGTTCGGTCGGGTCGAGATGCGGCGTGCAGGGCCGGACGGCTTGCGCCGTTCCGCTACTACGGTCACCGTTTCTGGTTCTCACTGCCGTCGGCGGAGCGTAGGCCGGGCGTCAGCCTTTGACCAGCCGGCTGATCGCCTTGAATTCGTCACTCCCGGCCCGTTCGCACCATTCAAACATGATCGCTTCAGTTGTCGTGAGCACTGCCCCCGACAGAACCATTCGCTTCAACGCAAACTTGCGGTCGATGGGCGAGCGACTGCCGACTGCGTCCGCCGCGACGTACACCCGGAATCCGTGTGCCAGCAGGTCGAGCACGGTCTGCTGCACGCAGACATGAGCCTCAACACCAGCAATCACGACCTTGAATCGAGCTTCCGGATCAGAACCATCCGAGTTCCAGTCCAGCGAGTTCAGACAGCTGAACTCGATCTTCTCAGTAGGTTCCGGCAGCAGTTCAGCCAGCGGCTTGGCGGTCGGGCCGAGCCCTTTCGGATACTGCTCCGTCACCGACACCGGAACTCCAAGCACCTCTGCCGCCCTGACAAGTTTGACCGTGTTCGCAACAACGTCGTCGCCGCCATCGATCGCCGGCACCAGCCGTTCCTGCAGGTCAATCACCAGCAGGCGGCTGTCGTTACGCGAAAGAAGTTCGTGACTGCGAGGCAGGCTGGGCATCGTCGATCTTTCAGAGAAGTTGGGTCCGAGTGTTCGTCAGGGACGCGATTTTTAACCGCAGAGACTGATGTCGTTGGAGTCCCGGCTTTAGCCGGCGTCCGCGAATTCTCCTGAACCCCTGCCGGCTGAAGCCGGGACTCCAACCAGGGGGCATCTTGAGTCCCGACCGTCACTGGTTCGAGTCACTCGTCACCGTTTTCAGTGACGACACTTTTTCCGGTTTGATATCGGATACCGGAACCCCAGCCAGCACCTGCGCGGCGAGCACGGCGGACTGGCGGCCCCAGTCGTAGAAGTCGACGCCGATGGCTCCGGCGGCTCCCTTCGACACGAGGTCCGGTTCGGTGCAGTAAATCGGAATCTTCTGGTCACTGGCGACCGAGTGAATCGCCGGGAAGCCGGAACTCGTCACGTTGTCGGCAGACACGATCAGAATGTCGATGCCCGTCTGGCAGATCGCAGACGTCACGTCTCGAAGTTCGTTCGCCGCGCTGGCGTTGCGTTCTTCGAGCTTCAGATTCCGCTCGGCACAGGCGGCTCGCAGACGTTTGACGGAAATCTCCGAGTTCGGCTCGGCGGGATTCCAGATCGTGCCGACCGTTTTGATCTCGCGTTCGCGCCGCTTTGCCAGGTCGAGCAGCGCGGCGATCGGCGGATCGTCGTAAACGCCGACGAGGTTCGCTCGCGGTTCCGATTCCGGATGAACGCCGACGGCGGGCGGGTTGCTCGCAACGGTATAGACAATCGGAATCGAATCGGTCGCGCGGGCAGCGGCGATCATCGCGGGAGTCGTCGAGGTGACGATCAGGTCTGCTCCATCTGTCTTGATCGATTCGAAGATCTGCGGCAGCTGCGACAGGTCACCCTGGGCGTTGAACTTCCTGACTTCGATGTCCAAGCCCGTCTTCAGGCCGGCCAGTTCGAGGCCCTCGAACACGCCTCGCGTTGCCTCATCGAGAGCCAGGCCTTCGACGAGCTGCACGAACGCGACCTTCAACGGTCGACCGAGCCGCGAACCGACGCCGTGATAAACACGGCATTCGCGGAGAAAGCCTGACGGAAACGTGCGTCCGATCTGTTTTGCGATTCCGAGGTTCGCCGCCATGCGGACCTGAGCGACTTCTTCAAACGGGATGTCCGCCGGCTTCTCGCCGAGCAGCACTCGCGCGGCGATGTCGCCGCCCGCGTAACCGCTTTCGTAAAAGCTGATGCCGACGCCGACCATCGCTCCCCGAACTGACGACTCGGCGTCGCTGTTCACAACCGGGATGCCGCTGTCGAGTCCGGCTTTGACCATCGCTTCGAGGCCCTGATTGACGGTGTTGTCACCGACTTCCCAGAGCACGTCGACTTTCTTCAACGCCAGCACCTGCGACGCCTGCAACACCTCGCTGGTGTTCGTGACGGTCGCTTCTTCGAGCATGATGCCGCGTTTATCGAGCAGCTCTTTTGCGACGTTGACGGCTTTGCGTGAGTTCGCTTCCGAATCGTTGTAGACGATGCCGATCGACTTCAGACCGGGAGCGATCTGCTGCATCGCGTCGATCATCTTTTCGAGTGGCGGGAAGCTGCCGACTCCGGTGACGTGCGGGAGGTGATCGGTCGCCGACGTCCCCGCTCCGGCGGCGATCGGGTCATAAACCTCGGTGAAGACAACCGGCTTGCTCTTCACCATCGTCGACGCGGACGTCAGACACGGCGTCGTCAGGCTGACGATCAGATCAACGTCCGACTGATCGGCCTTCTGCATCAGAGCCGGGATGAGAGCGATGTCTCCCTGAGCGTGCTGGATCGTGTACTCGATGTTCTGCCCCTCGACGAAACCTTGTTCGGCGAGCTTCGTCTTCAGGCCGTCGATCGTCGCGTCGGTTACCGAGTCCGGCGCAAAGTGGATGATCTGCACGCGGTAAGTCCGACCGGCCTCGGGCTTACGGACGACTGGTTTGATCTCCCGCTGCTCTTCGTGAATGCCGGAGTCGTCGACGACGATCTTCGCCCGCTTCGCCCAGTCGCTGCCAAACTTCCAGTGCGAGGCAAACTTCGGCAGCACCGCCGAGTTAATCGCAAGCTGCTCGGGTACAAAGTTCTCAACGGGGATGTCGGCAGTCGCTTCGCCGTTCAGCACACGACCGGCCAGTTGTCCGCTCGCTCGCCCGACTTCGTAGTAGTCAGCTCCCAGCGAGAACAAAGCTCCCTGTTTGACGTCGCTCGGCATGTTCGTGAACAGCGGAATACCCGCATCCGTCGCCGTGCCGATCAGCGTGTCGAGCGCCGCAGCGACGGTGCTGTCACCGCCCGCCCAGAACGCTTCGACTTCCCGAGCGGCCAGCGACTTCGCGGCTTCCAGCACAGCCGATGACGATTCGACAGTGACCTCAACCAGTTCGATGTCGAGCTGCTTACAGACCTCACGAGCCATCAGCGTCGAGGCTTCCGAGTTCGACTCGGCCGGGTTCCATGCGACGCCAACCTTCTTGAGGTTCGGGTTCGCTTCGCGCGCCAGCTTGAACAGAGCCTCGACGGGTTGCAGCGTCCCGTGCCCGGTCATGTACGGCGGATGCTTCGACGGGTCTTCGCGATCGATCCCGATGCCTGCTCCCCAGGGATCCGTCGTCAGCGTAAAGACGTGCGTCCGTTTCGTGTCGACGTTCGCGTTCGCGAGGGCCTGCAGCACCGGCGTCGAGAGTGTCAGAATCGCATCGAAGTCCCGCCCGACGACTTCCTTGGCCATGAGGATCGCCGTCGCCCGGTCGCCTTCCGCGTTGTACCGGGTCAGCTCGATGTTCTGCCCGTCGACAAACCCGGCCTCGGCCAGCCCGGCCAGCATCCCGGCCTCGCCGTCCTCGAGCACCGGCACCGAGACATAGTTCAGCAGCGCGACTTTCAGCGGAGCATCCTGCGGCTTCTCTTCGTGATTCCGCCGCGGATCCGACCACAGCAACACAGCCGCCGCCGCAAAGATCAAAGCGATCCCCACGCCAACATGCCGAGCGATATCGATCATCGTTTTCACGAATCTGCCTCATCCAGAGTCGTTGCGCAGAACACCGACGAACCATCAGGACTTATGTCTCACACAAAGGCACGTAGGCAGAAAGAGAACTGCAATTCGATCCTCTCTACTTTGTGCCTTCGTGCCTTTGTGTGAGACATTCCGTTTCGGAGTATCAGTTCTCAAGAGGTCACACATACTGAGTCCGCAGCATTTCGGCGGCGGATTCGTCGAGCTGGTTGGCTCGGCGGAGTTCTTCGAATTTCGACAGCAGGTCTTCGGGACGCAGCCGTTTCTTCTCGGCCCCCGAGATGTCATGCACGACTTGGCCGCGGTCCATCATGATGACCCGGTCGCCCAGGAACGCGGCCTGCGGCATCGAGTGGGTGACCATCAGTGTTGTGAGCCGATCGCGTTCGATGAACTGCTGCGTCAGCCGAATGACCTGATCGGCACTCTTGGGGTCGAGTGCCGCCGTGTGCTCGTCGAGCAGCAGCAGCGACGGGCGGATCAGCGCGGACATCAGCAGCGTCAGTGACTGCCGCTGGCCGCCAGAGAGTGTGCCAATCGGGTTGTCGAGCCGGTTCTCCAGTCCGAGTCCCATCGCCGCGACGCGGTCACGCAGTTCACCTTTTCGCGATCCATTGAGAGCAAGGCTCAACCCGCGTGCCTGACCACGTCGAGACGCCAGTGCGAGGTTCTCGGCGATCGTCATTGTTGGTGCCGTGCCGCTGAACGGGTCCTGGAACACGCGACCGATCAGCTTTGCCCGGCGATGTTCCGGCCAGCGAGTGATGTCGATTCCGTCGAGCCTGATGCGGCCTTCGTCGACGTAAAACGCTCCGGCGACGGCGTTCAGCAACGTCGACTTGCCAGACCCGTTCGTGCCGATCACGTTGACCCACGAGCCGGGTTCGATCTTCAGATCAACACCCTGCAACGCTCGAACTTCGTTCGGCGTGCCGGCAAAGAACGTCTTGCGGATTCCTGCGACTTCAAGCACGGCTGGGCCTCCGCACGAGTTTTGAGCTACGCGAGAGAAACTTCGGCAGCACCAGAGCGACAAAGACTGCTACGGCAGTGATCAGCTTCAGGTCGTTCGGGTTGAGTCCCCATCGCAGAGCGATCGCAACCAGCAGTCGGAACAGCACGGAACCCATCACGGCTCCAGTGATGAGCAGGCCGATTTTTTTCGAGCGAACGAGTGACTCGCCGAGGATCACGCTGGCAACGCCCCACACGAGCATCCCGATGCCCATCTGCACGTCGGCAAAGCCCTGATACTGAGCGAGCAGTGCTCCAGCGAGCCCGACCAACCCGTTGCCGATAAACAAAGCGAACGTCGTCATCAGCCCGACGTTGACGCCGAGTGCCCGGATCATGCGGCTGTTGTCACCGATCGCCAGCATCGCCATGCCGAGGTTCGTCCGGAAGAACAGAAACAGTACGATGCCCGTGCTCACCGCGACGGCAAACATCAGCAGCAGCGCCGCGATGTCGCGTCCTGGAGCTTCCCACGAGGAGAGCTGCACGATCCGCTCGTGGCCGAACAGCGTTGTCGCGAGGCCGTCGGCATAACTCATCACCGTCGGATGGCTCAGCAGCGGTACGTTGCTCTTGCCCATCACTCGCAGGTTGACCGAGTACAGAGCAGTCATCACGAGGATCCCGGCCAGCAGTCGGTTGATGTCAAATCGGTGATGCAGCGTCGCGGTGACGGCTCCGGCGGTCGCTCCGGCCAGGGCACCAGCCAGAGTCGCGACAACCGGGTTCCACTCAGCAACGATCAGCGCGGCGGCGGTTGCTCCGCCCAGCGCGAGCGAGCCGTCGACCGTCAGGTCTTCAAACGCGACGACGCGGAAACTGATCAGGATCCCGAACGCCAGCAGCGAGAGGATCAGTCCGATCGTCAGCGATCCAATCAGCAGAGTCATCGGCTGGCCTCCTCAGTCACAACGTCCCTCAGAGGGGCAATCCAGCAGGCACCGCTGAGGAACTCAGACTCGCCCGCCCCATTGATTGGTCGGTCATCCCGCAGCAGGTGCAGCACATCCTGAATGGCTCCCGAGTCAAACAGCTCGGCCACCGACGCACCCAGATCGAGCGTTCGCTTCTTCAGTGGCCGATACGGAAACACCGCCGCGTGAAAGT
>JAPOLP010000332.1 GCA_029977045.1 Planctomycetota bacterium | reverse complement strand
GACTCGGATGACGATGACGAGTCGAACCTGTTTCAGGCGGCGTACGACGAAATCACGTTCAAGGACAGCACAGACGACGGAGTCGATGCCGAAATCCTCGACGGCGGATCGGTACCGGGAAATACCGAGTTCGAGATCCTCAATCGCGAACTCGAGCCGCGAATCAAATTCATCATGGCGCTGGCTCAGCTCTGGCAGATCGCCACGTCGGCCATGATCGCGGAACCATTCATCGGCCCGAACTCAAACGTTCCCGCGCCGGACCTGACCACCGACCAGGTGGATACACTGCTAGGCTGGCTGAAACGGGTTCGCTCACTGCAGGACGACATGCTGGTGCTGATGAACGCGGTCTGGGAACGCGAAGTTGACGAGTCCGGCGGCGATCACGATGCGAATGTCGAATACGACATCCAGCTGCAGACGAAGTTCTATCTGCTGAATACGATCATCGCGACGCACATCAATTGTCGTGTTGCCGAGGTCGGGCTGCTGTGCCTGCTGCCGCCCGATGCCGCTCAGGCATCGCTCGACGAAGAAAACCGGCAGATGGTCGACTTCTATCGTGCGGCGATCGGACACGATGTTGCTTCCGTTCAAGATCTGCTGCAGATTCAATTTCGACGCCTGGCCAGAAAGCCGCTGCTGTATGTGCCCCTGGATGGCGGCGGACATCCGATGCAGATTCTTGCCGCCCGAACGGTACAGACCGATATTCGGTTTCTGCTGACGCATCTTCCGAGGATGGGCCTGTTTCGTGAAACCTGGCACGTCGCCCGGCTCGCCCACCGTATGGAACGCGACACGCGGCTCGACGGCATGGCTGTCACCGAGTTTGATCGCATCTTCCGTGCGGCACTGCGAAACTCGATCGACTGTCTGCTGGAATGTGCAGAGTCCTGGGACAACGGCGGGTATCCCGATGAGAACCTGCTGGCACTGATCACCGACGTCCTGGACCACTATCGCAGCCAGTGGCATCGCCACAGCCGGACGATGCGACTCTCTTCGGTCGAAGGCCTGCAGCGGGATGTCGTCTGGGAAGACGTCTGCGAATTCATCGAGGCGTACGGCGAGGACCTGTTTCACGCCCGCAATTTGACGCTCGGGAATGTCCGCACGATTCTGCACAACGGCATCGACTGGTTCATCGCCCAGCTGGCCGAAGTCGAAGACCCGCTGCACCCGATTGCTCTGCTCACCGACCTCGAAGAAGGCCGTCTCGACATCGAAGACGCGGAGGGAATGCTCGAGATCATCTACGGTTCCGTAGTAGACAAGTTCGACCGCTTTCTCGAATACAACACAACGACCACGCAGTCTGACTACGGCAGCAAGTTTCATGTGCTGCTGGATTTTCTGCGTGTCGAGGCCGACTACGACCGGGATGCCTGGGACCGAATCCCCGAAGGCATCGTCCATCGTGCTCTGGCGATGTCCAATCGTCCGGAACTGCTTCGGATGCTCGAAGATCGCCTCGAAGTGGAATCGCGAAGACAGGCCGATCGTCACGTCGCGGCACTGCAGCAACTCGAAAAGAAATACGGAGTGCATTTGCCAGGCATCAGCGATCGTCTCAATGAGCGTCTCGTGAAACCACTCGCCGTCAACCGAATGCTCGCCCTCGTCAAACCAGCGTTGCGGTCGGCCACCAGCGGTGACGAATGTGCGGAACGTTTTGCGCAGTTGCGGGTGGAAATCGAGTCTTACATGCACGACCAGGCGGGCTCGGCGATCGACATTCCGCAGTGGCTGCAGGACGTCGAACGTGAGGTCAATCGACTTGAAATGCCTGCCGACTACATTCGCCCGCCGGAACTCGACACCCATACGCCCGTTGCACGCGTCGCTGAGGCCGACATCGCGCAGCAATTGGAAGTCTGGAGTCAATCATTGACGATCTCGGCAAATTCCCGACGCAAGCAATCGGGACGTCGCAAGAAGAGCGAATAAGGTGAGCGACTGGTTCCAGCACAGATACGCCGGAGCGGCTCTCAAAGAATACGGCTCTCAAAAGTCTGTTGCGTTGCGGGCCTCTCCGGCGAAAAGAACGAGGCAGGGTTCCAGAGGGTACAAGTCACGATAACCACAGGCCGGCATCTCACAGCTGTTACAACTGCAATCGTGATTGGCGAAGGCCGTCACCACGTCTGTTGACACTCGTCACAGCGTCAGAAAGGAATCTCCTCGATGGACATCATCTACCGCTACGACCCGTTTGCCCCAATCGAGATGCCGAAGATTCCGGACGTCGAATCGGCAATGGGGCGGCTGATCGAGGGCAACGACCGCTTCGTCAACATTGTCACGCAGATGCAGGAACGCACGCTCGGTCTGCATAAGGGCGAACCGATGGTGATTCCCGTCAGCCCGGTCACGCTCGGCCTGCCTCTGTTTGAAGGTGTGATGCCGACGCAGGCCCCGTTTGCCGCCATTGTTGGCTGCGCCGACGCCCGCGTGCCAACCGAGGCGATCTTCGACGAGTCGTTCAACAGCCTCTTCGTCCTGCGAATTGCCGGCAACGTGCTCGGCGCGGAAGGCATTGGTTCGCTGCACTACGCACTGGCTCACCTCGGCGAGAGCCTGCGCACGGTTCTGGTTCTCGGCCACGCAAAATGCGGAGCCGTGACGGCCGCCGTCGACGCCTATCTCTCGCCCGAAGCTTACGTCGACATCGCCTCGACGCACGGCCTGCGAACAATCGTCGACAGCATCCAGATCGCCGTCCGTGGAGCCGCCCGGGCTCTGACTCTGCACGGCGGCCCGCAGATCGAATCCACCCCAGACTACCGCTCGCTGCTGGTCGCAGTCTCAGTTTACGTCAACGCGGCAGTCTCTGCCCTCGAACTGAAACGCGAGTTTCAGGGCTTCGTGGAGAACGCCCCCGCAGTCAACTTCAGCGTCTACGACTTCGAATCTCTAAAAATCCAGTGCCTGCCGACCGACGACGACAACGTCACGATCCCACGCTATCTCCCGGCACCCGACTCAGCCGACGACCTGTTCCAGTACGCAGGCGACGTCGCGAAAGCATTCCTCGCACTCGACGACGATGCCCTCGACCGCAACTGCCGCTTGACGGTCAAGCTCTGATCGATGGTCTCAACTGCGGTGGCGCCGGTCTGTAGACCGGCGAGGCAACCGACCGCGTCTCAAAACAGCAAGTCACGGTCGGTCGAATGCTCCGCAACGATCAGATCGGCAAGCTGCCTGCCCGTCACTGACAGTGGGAAGTCGTCGAACGCCGCTGGCTCGACCGCCTTCAGATGCTCCGTCGACGGAGGCAGCTCGCTCACTTCCGCATGCAGACACTGCAGACGAATCCGGTAGCGCGTGACGCTGTGGCGGATCTCCTTGAGAAATCGCAGCTCCGCGACATCAGCGCCGACGTCGTCCGCGATTCGCACCCTCAGAGTTCGCAGCAGCTTCGCGGGAATTGCTCGCTGGGCTCGCAGACCGGAATGAGGCAGCAGCGTTTCGGCATCGTCGATTGGAAACCGCACGAAGTCCCAGAGTCCAGCCCAACGCTGGCCTTCGGGGTTCTGCCGCAGCAGGTAACGCCCGTCGCACTCTATCGCGACGGCAAACTCGACGACCGGAGTGATTTCCGGCTTGCGAGCTGCAACAGGAATCTCGTGCTGACGTCCGGCAGCAAAAGCCCGACAACCAGCCAGTAGAGGACACGATTCACAGTCCGGCTCGTTGGGAGTACAGACCTGCGAACCGAGTTCCATCAGTGACTGGTTGAACTCGCCCGGCTTCTTTGTCGGCACGATCGACTCAGCAAACGCCCACAGCAGCCGCTGGCCAGCCGTCGAACGGGGATCACCATCGTACCCGAGCAGCCGCGAATACAGCCGCAGCGTGTTCGCCTCGACGATCGGAGCTGGCCGGTCATACGCGAACGAAACAATCGCCCCGGCGGTGTAGCGGCCAATCCCCGGCAGCGCGACGAGCTCGTCTGTCGTCCGAGGAAACTCGCCGCGAAGTACCGTCACAATGTGCTGCGCCACCTTGTGGATATTCCGCGCGCGACTGTAGTACCCGAGCCCCTCCCACTGCCGCAGCACGTCACCCTGCTCGGCAGCCGCCAGCGTTTCAACATCGGGGAAACGCTGCAGAAACCGCTCAAAGTACGGCACGACCGCAGCAACGGTCGTCTGCTGCAGCATGATCTCGCTGATCCAGATGTAATACGGGTTGCCCGTCCGCCGCCAGGGAAGATCGCGAGCCCGCTGGCGATACCAGTTCCGCAGCTTCTTCCGCATCTGCGAGAGCGTCCCGGTGTCGTAAGGCTCGAACAGCTCCTCCGTCTGATGCCGCCGGGTCATAGCGTCCCCTCTGCGAAAGGACGATAACCATCACGGCAGTCCTTCAGCACAGCGATAACCCGGGCCCAGTCAGTCAGCTCCGCTGCTGCAAATGCTTCCTGCAGTCGCAACACCTGCCGCCGTGTTGCCGGCGCGGCCAGTTCCGCGTCGGGTGCTTTGCCAACGGTTCGTTCCACAATCGCGGCTGCTAAGTGATCGATCCCATCTCCCGTCGTCGAGGACACTGGCAGAGCGTCGCCAGGCAGCTCGTCACCCCAGACGTCGGGGCGATCGGACTTGTGAGCAACGATCAGCAGCTTTCCATCAGGAACGGCAGCTCGCAGATCGGCAAGCAACGCACGATCCTCGTCCGTCGGGCGAGCACTCGTATCGAGCAGCAGGCAGACGAGGCCTGCATCCGAAATCGATCGTCTCGTTCGCCGAATCCCTTCCCGTTCGAGTTCGCTGTCCGTTTCCCGAACACCCGCCGTATCGGAAATCGAGAACGGCCAGCCGTCGAACGCCGTCTCACCGGTCACGACATCGCGAGTCGTCCCCGGCTCGTCGAACACGATCGCCCGCGAATACCCCAGCAGAGCGTTCAGCAGCGTCGACTTTCCCACGTTCGGACGACCGGCAAGCACGACTCGCCACGGCTCCGCGAGATGAATTCCGAAGTCCGCCCGATCGAGAAGACTCCGCAGTCGGCGCGCTACTTCACTTCGCGAATCGCCGCCCGCCTGCCCCACCATCGCCGCCCTGTCCTCGCCTGCCAGGGCAAGCAGCGAGTCAATCTCAGCCCGCAAAACTCCCTGAGACTGCCGCAACAGAAGTAAAGCGGCGCGCTCAGTTGTCGCACGCGTCATCGCGTCGAAGCACTCGACGTCAATCGTCGCCGTTCGTCCCGACGGTGAGGCCTCGTTCCCATTCAGATCGAGCAACTGATCCCGCCAGTCGGCGCGTCGCACTCCGGAGCGCTCGAGCTGACAGAGAATACGTTCGATCGCCGCCGGCCCACCGTGACAGTGAATCTCGACGACGCCGGAACCGGTTTGGCAGACCACGACGTCCTCCGCCTCGACGGCAGATTCTCCGGCAGCGCCGGAGTCGGACCAGACTCCGTAACACAGCGTGCCGATTTCCTGCTGCTCAACCGAGCGACCATTCGCGGCCCGAAAGTGACGGTCGATCGCGGCAAGTCCCAAGTCCGAGTTGCTCGCCACGCGAATGACTGCAACTGCTCCGCGTCCCGCAGCGGTCAGCAACGCCGCACTCGGAGCGTGCGCGTCCAAAGTCGCGCAACACGCTGAATCTGGCCTCTCAACCGGTGAGTCTTCGAGAATCTCAGTCGAGTGTTCGCCGCCCTGCCCTGCACCGCCCCATTCACGACAGATGACCTGCTGCAGCAACTCCCCCAACCGCGGCGCCGTTTCAGCAACCTGAGCCACGACCGCGTCGCCCGTCGTCTCCTCGGGAGCTACTTCCCCATCCGGATCCACGTCCCGAAAGACGTTGGCAACGATCGACAGTCCGAGAACGCGAACTCCAGCGTGCCGGGCGGCCAGAACTTCCGGAACAGTCGACATCCCAACGACGTCCGCTCCCAGCGTTCTAACCATGCGGTACTCGGCCGCCGTTTCGTAATTCGGTCCAGCCAGCGCCAGATACACTCCCCGATGAATTCTCCAGCCCGTTTGATTCGCTGCAGAAATCAGTCGCTCTCCGAGGACTCGATCGTACGGCGCACTCATGTCCGGAAATCGCGAACCGAAGCGGTCATCGTTGGGGCCGATCAACGGGTTCCCCCACATCAGGTTGATGTGGTCGTCGATGAGCATCACGTCGCCGGGCGAGTAATCAGGATTCACGCCGCCGCTCGCGTTCGTCACGACGAGCGTCTCAATGCCCAGGCGAGCCATCAGCCTGACCGGCCAGGCACACGTCGCGAATTCGTGGCCTTCGTAACTGTGCAGACGACCGTCCTGCACGATGACCGGCACATCGGACAGAAGTCCGCAGACAAACCTCCCACGATGCCCGATCGCAGTTGAGGACGGCAGCCCTGGAATCTCGCGAGCGTCGATCACAGCCTCGACCTCAATCGCGTCGACGAGGCATCCGAGTCCCGAGCCCAGCACCAAACCTACCTGCGGACGCCGCGACCAGCGTTCGCGAAGCAGGCCCGCAGCACATTC
>JAPOLP010000520.1 GCA_029977045.1 Planctomycetota bacterium | reverse complement strand
TCCGTCGAGCGTCCAGCATTTTCATCACGGCTCAGGAGATTCTGGTCGACCACGCCAGCTATCCAACGCCGTCGATCGCTGAGAACTCGCACCTGTTCCGTCCGCTGGGGCTGGGCTTTGCGAATCTAGGCAGCCTGCTGATGTCGATGGGCATTCCTTATGACAGCGACGCGGGCCGCGGCATTGCCGGTTCGATGACTGCTCTGCTGTGCGGCGAGGCGTATCGTACGTCGAGCCGGATCGCGAGCTATCTCGGCCCGTTCGCCGGTTACCGCGAGAACGAGCAGCCGATGCTCGAAGTCATGGAAATGCACCGTGACGCAACGAATCAGATTGACGAAGCGTGCCCTGAATACCTGCGAGCTGCCTCGCGTCAGGTCTGGGACGAGTGCGTCGAGTCTGGTCGCAAGTTCGGTTACCGCAACGCTCAGGCAACGGTGCTTGCTCCAACCGGAACGATCGCGTTCATGATGGACTGCGACACGACCGGCATCGAACCGGATATCGCTCTGGTCAAGTACAAGCAGCTGGCCGGCGGCGGCATGATGAAGATCGTTAACCGCACCGTGCCGCTTGCTCTGGCGTCGCTGGGTTATAACGAAGTTCAGATTAACGCCATCATCGAGTACATCGACAAGAAGGAAACGATCGAAGGCGCTCCCGGCCTGAAGGCAGAGCATCTGCCGGTTTTTGACTGTGCATTTCGCCCGGCGAATGGCACGCGGTCGATCGCCTGGAAGGCGCACGTCACCATGATGGCCGCCGCCCAGCCGTTCCTGTCCGGTGCGATCTCGAAGACGGTCAACATGCCGGAAGAGTCGACGGTCGACGACATCCGCGAAGCGTACCTCGAAGGCTGGAAGCTCGGCCTGAAAGCTCTCGCGATTTACCGCGACGGTTCGAAGCAGAGCCAGCCGCTGGCGACGAAGAAGGAAGGCGATCGCAAGAAGAAGGACGAAGTGGTTATCGTCCAGAGCGGTCCGGTCCGTCGTCGCCTGCCGCAGACGCGTCAGTCACTGACGCACAAGTTCTCGGTCGCCAATCACGATGGCTATATCACCGTCGGCCTGTTCGAGGACGGCCAGCCGGGCGAGCTGTTCATCACGATGGCGAAGGAAGGTTCAACCGTCGGCGGTCTGATGGACACGATCGGAACGCTGACCTCGATGGCTCTGCAGTACGGTGTGCCGCTGAGCGATCTGGTCAACAAGTTCACGCACATGCGGTTTGAACCGGCCGGCTGGACGGGCAACCCGGACATTCCGAATGCGAAGAGCGTTGTCGACTACATCTTCCGCTGGCTGGGCATCGAGTTCCTGCCGGGCTACCGCGAAGCAAATACGCCGAACGGTGGCGGACATCAGGCAGTCGAAGACGCAGCACCAGTTGCCAAAGTAGCTCCGGCGAGCGTTGATTCGACGGAGAAGCTCTCCGACGAAGTGGCTTCGCTGATCGACTCGCACCTGAAGGCCGCCGAAGCTCAGCCGGACAAGACGTCTGCCGGAGTGGGCCTGCCCGAATGGGACAGCCCGGCAGCCCGCAGCCAGCAGTTCACCGGTTTCCAGTCGGACGCTCCAGCGTGTGACAACTGCGGCTCAATCACCGTCCGCAACGGAAACTGCTACCTGTGCCACAACTGTGGAAACAGCATGGGCTGCAGTTAATCCCCCCCTGACACCTGCAACTGGTCCGGCCTCACGCTCCTCGGCCCGACCACCCGTCAGACAGTCAGGCAATTGCTGACGGATTAGCAGGCCTGTCCTGAAAGCACCCCGGCTCCTCACCGAGCCGGGGTGTTTTCGTTTCCGAGAGTTACTGGATCTCTGGGGCAAACGAAGTGGAGATTGATGCTCAGTCGAGGAGCGTCTTCAGCATCTGAATGAAGCCGGCCATGGCTTCGTACGGAATCGTGTGCGTTCCGTTGAATTCGATGAATTCGATCTCGAAGCCGGATTCTCGGAAGAGGTCTCGGAGCCAGAGAGATGCTTCAAACGGCAGGATGGGATCGGTGCGGCCGTGGCTCTGTAGAACTCGCAGCGGACCGCGTTTTGCCGCGAGGTCGCGCCAGGTGTCCTCGCACAGCAGCGTACCGGACCAGACGCACAGGGCGGCGGGCGGCTCGTCGAGACGCAGGGCGACGTCGGTGCTGAGCATCGATCCCTGGGAGAATCCGCCGAGCACGATCTTCGACATCGGGAGGCCGGTGCGGCCTCGAACTTCGTCGATCAGAGCGAGCAGTTTCTCGCGAGCGGCGGGCAGTTCCTCGGGATGGTCGTTTCGCAGGTCGCGGAACTCGCCGCGTTCGGCCGCTCCGATCAGCCGTTCCATATCGATATGCCACCAGGCGCGACCGCCGGGCATTCCGATGTCGGCCAGCGACAGCGGCGCTTCCGGGAAAATGAACTGAGTGGTCTCGGCGATCCGCTCACTGGCACCGAGAATTTCTGCTCCGATCGGCACGAGGTCCGTGCCCGGCGCACCGAAGCCATGGCAGAGAATGACGACCAGTTCCGGAGTGTCGCCGTCGGCCAGTTGCTGAACCGTGCGGCAGGTCAGGCCGCCGAGTTGTTCGAGTTTCTGCATCGCTGGAAATGCCTGCTGAGAATTATGCTGCTGTTGGATGCCGCCCGAGCTGAGCGGCAGCGGAGCATGGAAGTGTTGATCCCGAGAGGCAACCCTCGCGTGAACGAGTCGCTGGCGACGATCGACGTGGAACAACTGCGAGGGAAGCGGGCTGTCGTGATGGGGCTCGGTTCGTTTGGGGGTGGCGTCGGCGTTGTCCGGTTTCTCGCCAGCCGCGGAGCAGCGATTCGAGTTTCTGATCCGCGAACTGACGAGCAACTCGCTGACTCGGTCGCGGAACTTGCTGAAGTGCCGGAGATAGACTGGCGACTTGGCGGCCAGGACTGGTCGCACTTTAAGGACGCGGATCTGGTGGTCATCAATCCGGCGGTTCGTCCGGATCATCCACTGCTGAGCCGGCTCGCCGGTTCCCGTATTCCGCTGACGACCGAGATGAATCTCTTCTGGCAGCTCAATCGCGGCCGAGTGATCGCGGTCACGGGCAGCAACGGAAAATCGACGACGACGGCATTGATTCACGCTCTACTGGAAGCCAGTGGGCGACGCTGCTGGCTCGGCGGAAACATCGGTCGCAGCCTGCTGCCGGTGGTCGATCAGATCAAACCAGACGACTGGGTCGTTCTCGAACTCAGCAGTTTCCAGCTCGAACGCCTGAGCTGGCTGGAGGCCCGGCCTGACATTGCGGTTGTGACGAACTTCTCGCCGAATCATCTAGACTGGCATGGAACTCTTGATGCCTATGCCACCGCGAAGAAGTCAATTCTCCGCTGGCAGACCGAGACTGACTGGGCCGTCCTCAACGCCACCGACACGAACGTTTCCAGCTGGCCAGGCAGCGGACGACGAGTGTTTTTCAACTGCTGCACTCAGCAGCTTCCTGCTGACGCTGCAGGACTCGCTGGCAACTCCATCGGTGTCAACATTGACGGTCATCGGCAGTCGGTGCCGCTCGATGGCTTCCGACTGCGAGGCCGCCACAACCGCGAAAATGCTCAGGCTGCCGTCGCCGCAGCGTTGATTGCGGGTGTCGACGAAGCGTCGATCGAACGCGGCTTGTCGCAATTCGAGCCGCTGCCGCATCGGCTGCAACTGGTCGCCGAATGGGAAGGCCGATCGTTCTACAACGACTCGATCGCGACGACTCCCGAATCAGCGATCGCAGCTCTCGACGCGTTTGACGAACCGATCGTGCTGCTGGCGGGCGGGTATGACAAACAGGTCGACCTGAGCGAGTTCGCAGCCGCGATTGGTCGACGTGCCAGGGCCGTCGCACTGCTTGGCACGACCGGCCCCCGACTCGCCAGCCAATTCAACAGCCAGACGCCCCCGCCGCATCTGGTCGCGACGTCGTTTCGCGAAGCAATCGGCTGGACGATCGAGCAATCGGCGCCGGGGGACGTTGTCCTGCTCTCGCCAGGCTGCGCGAGCTACGACTGGTTTCAGAGCTTTGAAGACCGCGGCCGCCAGTTTGCGGTGATCACGAGAGAGCTGACAGACGCGACCACCGTCAGCCAGGATGCTGATTCAGATTGGCCGCCGGTTTCGCCGCACTGCCGTCGGCCATAAACTCGCCATTCGTCGGATGATTTCCAGATTCCTCGACCGCCCGTTTCAGAGAATCCGTTCCATGCTCAGGTACATCGCCTACCGCCAGTTCGTTTCATACGCCGCCTCAGTCTGTTGTGAAGTTGCTGTTGTCGGCTGCTCGTCGAGCACCCCGGATTCCGAGTCGCTGGCACCGCCGGTCGCGGCTGCATCATCTGACGAAAAAGTTGGGGCTGAACCGGGCGAGGAAGCGGCGTCGGAAGAGTCAGCTGCCCCCTCTGAATCGACGACGGCAGCGGTGCCGACTACCAGTCAGACTCAAACAGTGACGCTCGGAGCCGGCTGCTTCTGGTGCGTCGAGGCGGTATTTGAGCGAATTGAAGGCGTGACCGCCGTCCGTTCCGGCTACTCCGGTGGGCTTGTCGCAAATCCGAGTTACGAAGCCGTATGCACGGGGGCGACCGGTCACGCGGAAGTCGTTCAACTCGATTACGATCCCGCGGTCACGTCGTTCGAGGAAGTCCTGCAGATCTTCTTCACCTCGCACGACCCGACGACTCTGAACCGCCAGGGTGCGGATGTTGGGACTCAGTACCGCTCAGCGATTTTCTACCACTCGGATGAGCAGAAGCAGACAGCCGAAAAGGTAATCGCGGAACTCAACGCGTCGGGCGTCTTCTCGAATCCGATCGTCACCGAAGTCCCTTCGTTAAATAAGTTCTACGAAGCCGAGGATTACCATCAGGATTCCTTCGAGCTGAATGGCCGGGCTCCGTACTGCCGAGCGG
>JAPOLP010001143.1 GCA_029977045.1 Planctomycetota bacterium | reverse complement strand
GGTGACATGACCGCCTATCTCGACTCATCAATTGCCGAGCAGAAGCGTCGTTATATGGCACCGCATCACAAGCAGGGCGTCAGTGGTCCTGAGCTGATGGAGCTGATGCGGCAGCAGGCGTCGAATTTCGGAACGCGGTTCCTCAGCGAGGACGTCGTTTCCATCGACCTCTCGAAGCGACCGTTCGCCATCAAGACGTCCGGCGGGCAGGAAATCGAAGCACACTCGGTCATCATCGCGACCGGAGCCCGGGCGAATTACCTCGGCCTCGAATCCGAGAAGAAGTTCAAGAACGTCGGCGTCTCGGCCTGTGCCGTCTGCGACGGAGCGATGCCGCGCTTCCGCAACCGACCGCTGGTCGCTGTAGGCGGCGGCGACACCGCGATGGAAGAAGCGACGTTCCTCACAAAGTTCGCCTCGAAGGTCTACATCGTGCATCGCCGCGACGAGTTCCGCGCCAGCCGGATCATGGCCGAGCGGGCGATCGAGCACGAGAACGTCGAGGTGAAGTGGAACTCGGTCATCGACGAGATTCTCGGCGACGACGAGAACGGTGTGACCGGCGTCCGCATCCGCAGCAGCGTCGACGACAGCCAGACGGAAGTGCTGGAAGCGTCCGGCTACTTCTGCGCGATCGGCCATACGCCGAATACCGACTTCCTGGGCGGCCAGCTCGAAACGACCAACAGCGGTTACCTGGTCTGGACGAAGCCCGGTCGGACAAACACGTCAGTCGACGGCGTCTTCGCGGCGGGCGACTGTGCCGACGACTATTACCGCCAGGCGATTACAGCAGCAGGCACCGGCTGCATGGCCGCCCTCGACGCCGAACGCTGGCTCGCCGCCAACGGCATCGAGTGAACGAGAATCCTCTCCCGTTCAGTGCTCGTTCGCGACGGTTCTCAGTCGCGAAGCGACGACAGCACGTAGCTGCGGGGTAAGCCCGAAGTTGACAGTATCGACAACAAAAGAGCCGCGAAGCGGCGACAGCAGACCTCGTTGCTGTCGCCGCTTCGCGGCTCTCTTTCTTTGCTGGTAACACCAACCGTGGGCTGACGCCCACGGCTACGTTCTGTCGCAGCTTCGCTACTGAGAAAACAGCAACGACAAATCAGCTCAGCCGAAATAGGCTCAGCCCTTCTTTTGCTCTTTCACCCAGCTGTCCTTGAGCGTCGACGTGCGGTTGAAGACGAGCTTGCCCTCGGTCGAGTCCTTGTCGACGCAGAAGTAGCCGTTGCGTTCAAACTGAAATCGCGTACCCGGCTCTGCCCCCGTGACGTGCGGCTCAAGCTTCGCGGCGGGGATCACTGTCAGCGACTCGGGATTCAGGCCAGTCTTCCAGTCGGTGCCTTCGGGAACGTCGTTCGGGTTTTCGTCCATGAACAGTCGGTCGTACAGCCGCACTTCGCAGTCGACCGCGTGCTTTGCCGAGACCCAGTGCAGCGTCCCTTTGACCTTGCGGCCATCGGAAGCGTTTCCGCCTCGCGTTTCCGGGTCGTAAGTGCAGCGGAGTTCTATCACGTTGCCGTCGTCGTCCTTGATCGCCTCGGTGCAGGTCACGAAGTACGCATACCGCAGTCGGACTTCGCGTCCAATGCCGAGCCGGTGGAAACGCCGCGGCGGGTTCTCCATGAAATCGTCACGCTCAATGTAGAACTCGCGTGAGAACGGAATGGTTCGCGTTCCGTAGCTGGCGTCCTCTGGATTGTTGACAGCTTCGAGATCGTCGACCTGATCCTCGGGGTAGTTCTCGATCACCACCTTCAGCGGGTTCAGGACACCCATGACGCGTGGCGCGACCCGGTTGAGATGATCGCGAACCGCCTGTTCGAGCCACAGAACGTCGACCGTGCTGTTGAACTTCGCGACGCCGATCCGCTCGCAGAACGCACGGATCGATTCCGGCGTGTAGCCGCGTCGGCGCAGGCCGCTGATCGTCGGCATTCTCGGATCGTCCCAGCCAGAGACGAGGCCATCCTCAACCAGTTCCAGCAGCTTC
>JAPOLP010000178.1 GCA_029977045.1 Planctomycetota bacterium | reverse complement strand
GTCCCGGTCACTCCTGCAGCTACGGCGATGTATGCCGCTCCGTTTCCGCAGGCCAGCGCTGGCCCACCAGATGTCGCTCCGAAATGGGCTCGAGCACCTGGAACGGTTCCCGTGATTCCGCTGCAGGAGCCGTCGCCACAGTGGGTCGCTCCGGAAGCGCTCGCGAGAAACAGTCAGCCTCTGATGTCACCGGCGATCCCCGTGGGACAGATGGCCCTGCCGCAGACACTGACACAGCCGCAGGCTTTTCCGCAGCAGGTTCAGCAGAGCCCGGCCGCCGCGTATCAGAACGCAGGCGTTCCTTATCGCAACGTGGCGTTGCCGGCTCAAATTCAGGCGGCACCAATCGCTGGCCAGCCATCAGCGGCGGCATTCCAGCAGCCAGGAATTCAGCTTCAACAATATGTCGTCGCCCAGGCAACGCAGCCAGCTCCTGCCGCTCAGCAGCCGGCTGCAGTACCGAATGGTGCGGCAGCAGCTGCTCCGCAGGTGAACCCGCCAGCGGCAGCTCAACCGCCGGCGGCTCAGGTACCTTCTGGACTTCCGCAGGTTCAGGCGGTTCCGCAGACTCAGTTTGCTCCACAGGTCCAGGGCGTGTTGCCTCAAGCAGTCCCGCAGACGCAAGGCCTTGTTCCGGTTGTTCCGAATGCCGCTGCCGTTCCTTACGCAACAGTACCGCAGCAGTTCGCCGTTCCAGGACAGTTTGCAGTGCCTCAGCAACTGGCGGCTCCGCCGGTTCCGGCTGCTCCAATTCCGGGCCCGCAGCGAGGTGCCTACACCTACGGCTTCATCGACGACGGTACAAAGCCGCCGCCGGGTACGCTTGGCCGCACGTATCAGCGACCAACCCGCATGATTGCCCACGACAAACCACCGCGTGTCGGAATGCTCGACGTCGAAGTGCTCGATTCCGTTCGTGTCGGCCTGGCCCAGGACGTCAAAGTCAAAGTCACGGCCCGCGACATGTACAACAACTTTGAACCGCTGGAAGGCTACTTCGGCGAGGACAACGTCTGGCACTTCGAGTCCGAACCACTGTTGCCGACCGTCCCGCACATCTACGACGTGACATTCGAGTTGATTCGTGAACGCACTGAGTACGAACGACGATACGGTCGCCTGTTCGAGAAGCTCGTCGAGGACAAACTCGGAACACTCGGCGTCCGCCGCATCCGACTGATTCCTGGCCGGATCGTTGACCTGGTGTTTTATTGATCCGATCGAGCGACAGTCTGGCACCAGCAGTTACGAGCCTGCCGAGTCCAGGCGTTCGAGTTCAGCCACAAGCTGTCTGAGTTCGGCGTTTTGAGGCCAGTCAATCATGGCCTGCAGCGCGGCGTCCGTTGCTGTATCGAACTGTCGGAGCTTCAGCAGGCTGCGGATGCGCTGCTGTTCTGTCTCCGGAGTTCGATGGTCAGCCTCGGTACGCAGCCGATCGAGAGCGGTCGCGGCTTCGTCGTATCGGCCCGCTTGATACGCGGCATCGGCCCATGTCAGAAACGCCGTCTTGAGCGTTGCGGCATTCGCTCCGTGGAGAGCCGGCTGCAGGTCGTCGCACGCCTTGTCCCACTGCTGCAGCCTCGCAAAACACATCCCGCGTTCCCGGCGCCAGAGCGGCTCTCTGGGGGAACTCTTTATCGCCGCACCGTACTGCAGGATAGCGTCCGGCCAGCGTCCGCGATCCTCGAAGTACCGAGCTGCTGCCATTGCGAGCAACGCGTCCTGGGGACAGTTCCGACTCGCTTGTTCAAGAACAGCTTCCGCTTCGGAATCGAGCTGCCGTTCGGCCAGGGCGGCAAACAGATCGTGAGCGAACCGTGCATTGGCAGATTCCAGTTCGACCGCTCGTCGCAAAGCAGCAAGTCCAGCCTGAGTGACGTCGCTGTTCGCACCGTCTTCTGAATTTGTCTGCAGAAGAGCCTTGCCACACTGATTAAGCACGACCGGCGAGTCCGGCTGAAGTTCGATCAGCTTCCTCAATGCTGCATTCTGCAGACGCCAGTCACCAATGCGCCGAGCTGTCGCGGCCGTCAGTCGAATCGTCTCAGTGTGCTCGGGATGGTCTCTGAGAATCGCGGCCAGCGAAGTGAGAGCGTCTTCGTCGCGGCCACGGTCCAGCAGCTCGAGCGCTTCCCGCAGCGACTGCTGCAGTTCTGTGTCTGGAGCCGTTCCTGTTTCGATCGTCGATGACTGGGCCGATAGCTGATCAAGCCGAGCCTGCAGACGTTCCCGGCTCGCAGCATCAAGTGCCGACTGCGATGAACCGATCGTCTGGCAACCGGTCAGCAGCGCAAGCAGAACGGCAACAACAGATCGAGCAGGCATCAACTGTCAGTCCTCGACCGGTGGTGCAGGTCGGCGATTTGCGAGGCCAGCATTCGCCGCCGTCGCACCGCTCGAATCCGCAGCAACCACTGTCTGTCGGGACGTCCGGGCTGCGGGGGCCGTCATGTCGGCGTGAACGACCTTCGATCCGGTTGCCGTTGACTGACCTGACAACTGCTGGATTGACTGCGGGTTCGCGTCGCGAATCTCCCGGATCGTCAGCACGATGACCCGCTGCATGATCTGACGTTCCGTCTCTTTCTTCTCGAACTTTTCACCGATGACCGGCAGACGCGAGAGCACGGGAGTCGAGTTTGACTCGCCTGTTTCAACAGTGCCGTCCTGAGCGGCTTCAGTGATCTGCACCGAGGCGCCTGGAATGAGCGTCGCTGTCGCGTCGCGGAATGATTCCGATCTGCCCGTTCCGTCAGCCTGCTCGACGTAGAAGGATGCAGAACTGTTGCCACGCCCATGCGGCAACGTCACGACCAGCTGATCTCCACTCGTCACTCCATTCTCTTCGTTGCAGTGTGGACACAGCCAGCCGATTGGAATCCGAGTCGGAACGCCGCCGGTGATCGTCACCGTCCCTGAATAGATTTCATCTGCCGATTCCGATTCTCGGACCGCGTGTCGAATCTGATTGACTCGGAAATCGTGGCCGCCCATGACGGCAAGCGTCTTGACGCCAGCACGATCGACGGTCGTCAGGTCATTTGCTGTGATGTGCAGCACGCTGGCCTGCACGATGAAGCGACGTTCCGGACCAGAGAGTTCCGCACTGGCCTGCTCGATCAGCGGCGGAGCGCTGACTCGGTCATTGGCGCTGCTTTCGATCAGGTTGCGAGGCAGCGAAATCGGCTGCGGGATCTGTGAGTCAGCAGCGCCGCTTTCATCGAAAGCTGGTGACGCATTACTGCCTGACGAATTGCCTCGGAAGATGGGGAACAGGCTGCGTGAATCCCGCAGCGCTGGTTGAGGGCCGTTTTCGTCCTCGTTGTCGCGAGCGGCCCGCCACTTTGCGTTCTTGATGCCTCGTGACGAGTTCGACGGTTTGGTCGGCGAACTTGATGACGTCAGAGCGAACCGGCTGAAGGGCGAATCCGACGACTTCGCTTCGTTGCCCTGCGGGTCTGCCAGTGATGGCTGGGCCGCTTCAGACTTGCGTGTTGGGACTTCAAACGGGCGAACGACGGGAGCATCCGCCAGCCGCAGAGGAGCCCGCTGCGCACCCGACGGAATCTCGCGTCCCAGACGACGAGGTTCCTGCGGAGTCAATTGCGGCGAGTCTGCGGCAACTTCCGGGACAGACCGTCTGGCAGCTGACTTCGCGGCGGGCTCAGCGATTTCCGCGACAGCCGCCGGGAACGGAAGCGGTGTGGGCAACGATGGTTCGGCTGAATGCGATGCCAGCGGCGTCGGGGCGGGCAACGAAATCCTGAGGCCCGAACGATCGCCTGCATTGCCGACAGCTGACGATTCGCTTTCCGCAGGCAGGTCGCCCGATGACAGTGATTTGCCGCGCGGAGTCTGCGATGAAATGCTGGGCCGTTTATCGACAGGGAAGATCGTGCTCACCGGGCGAGCTGCAATCGGAACTTCCCAGTCATTGTCAGATGCAGCCTTCGTGACCGTTGTCGTCTCCGGGGGCGTTTGAATTGTCGAACTCTGAGGCCCACCAATGGCCGGCAGTTCGATCGTCTCGTTCAGTGTTTCCGTCGGGGCGACCGGAAGCGCCGACGGGCTTTCGGTTGGTGCGGGCAGTTCGGCAGCCCTGCTCGCGGAGTTGTCATTGCTGGTTCCGACGGTCGGCGTTTTGGTGCTCGCAGGCGCCTTTGGAGTGACATCGAGGTCCGATGGCTCCGGGACTTTTCGGTCGAGCGGGGTTTCTGGTTCTCGATCGGAGCCCGCCGACGATGCGTTCTGCGGAATCTTGCGCGAGATTGCCACGCGTTCGTCTGCAGGTTCGATATTCGCGGCCGCGACGCGGACGGACTGCAACTGCTCACGCAGAGAGGCCAGTTCGCTGACCATGGCTTCGAGATTCTCAGTCAGCCGGTCCTGCCGATTCTGGGCGGTCCGATTTTTCTCCGGTGTCGCGTTCTGGTCGTCGCGGGTCCGCGTCAGCCGCGTGGGACGCAGACGGTTCTCAGCGGCGACGCGGACGCTCACCATCTGCTCCTGAATCTGCTGCTGCTCGTCCAGCATCTGAGAGAGCTGCCGATTGAGGTCCCGCAGTTCGACTTCGCTGCCGACACTGACCGACTGAATGCGGTCCGTCAGGCGATCTCCGAGATGTTCCAGGCGGCGCTGAGTCGACTCGATCGCTGACTGCAGCCGCGCGTCTTCCGCTGTTGGTACGCCGGAAACGGCTGGCGGAGTCAGCGTCGAAAACCGCTGCTCGATCCCGGACAGCCGGTCGGAAACCAGTGCAAGACTGGATGCGAACTCTCGACGAAGTTCGTCTGACCGCGCAGAGTCAGTCGCGGCAACAGGAGCGGCGGCGTTTCCGGCTATCGGCCCGACCGGAGCTCTACTACCGGGGCGGAGATTGTGGATGCCGACGCTGACGATGCTCAGCACCAGAAACATCAGCAGGCCGATGGTCATGGTGCGAAAGGCGAGGTCAAAGGATCCGTTCTTCACTGTGCAGCTCCGTCTGCAAACGTCTTCAGTTGCCTGTCTTAAGCCCGCGCGAAATGGACGATTTCAGTACCGACGCACGCAGGCCTCGCGGCGCATTCGCACCGCTGATCTCTGAATCGGCCTCGCAAAACCCGGAGAATCAGCAGAATCGGTACGATCAGGAAACTTGACCCAGATTGCCCGTCTTTGCGGTCGCTGTCGGGCAAGTGGAGTGCGTCCGATCGCGGTTCAGATGCAGCCGAAGTCGCGAAATCGCAGCTGTAGGCGCGCAAAAAAGGCGTGACAGGGGCCCCTCAAAGCTCCCAGCTCTTCCCTGTCACGCCTCAGTACGTCGAACGCTTCTGGCCCGCCTTCGACTCGGAACGGTCTGTCACCTTCTACAGGTAAAGGACCTTTCGCAAGCAGGTCCCGACAAACCGTCTCATTCCGGACGGAATTGGGAGCGAGAACGCTCCTCTCCCGCCAGACCGGTACGTCGAGGCAAACATAGGTCGCGTTTCGGTCCGGTCAAATCGTTAGGCCGGAGATCCAATTCGTTGCGGCATCGCTATACTCCGCCGCTGTCTCAGCTCAGCAGGTTTGACACTTTTTACTGGTTTGGCAGGTATACGATCGCTCTGCCGATCAGCAGTCTTGAACCTTCCGTTTCTGAAATTTGCCGAGCTGTAGCACGACTATGCACTGGCAATTCCCTGGCTGAGTCGACGGAGCCGTCGAGCTGCGTTTCCGGCCGTCATTCCTTTCAACACAGGAAAGCACCATGTTGAGGCACGTCTTCAGTTCTTCCCGTTCGGGTTTTGGCCGAGTCGCGACGCGACTGGCCTCCGCGACCGCAGCGGTTGCGGTTGTGCTTTCGAGCAGTTTGTCCGCCATCGCCGCCGGACCTCTGGACCTGGTTCCGGAAAATGCCGGCGTCGTTGTCCGGTTGAAGAGCCCCGATGGGACGATCGCGAAAGTCGGCAACTTTGCGAATCAAATTCAGCCCGGCCTGGGCTTCATGATTCAGGGACAGGCTCCCGCACTAGGCATCGGAATCTCGAATCCGACAATGGCTGGCGTTGATCTGAAGCAGGACTGGGTGATTGCCGTCTTCCCGGTCGTGAATGCTGAACCTGCCGTCGTCTTTGTTGTGCCATCGACCGATGTCGACGCAATGAAAGCTGCCATCGGAGACGGTTTCAGCTTTGCGACAAAGGACTCCTGGGTCGCTTATTCGCAGGACGAGGCCATCATCGAACTCGTCGAGGAACTTGCAGGCGGAAACGGCAAGGCCGTTTCGATGGACCGCCGAGCCGCTGGTGTTTTCGACGGAGGCGACGTTTCAGTTTACGTCAACGCGGCCAGCCTCACAGCGACTTACAAAGAGCAGCTTGCTGCTGCCGACGAGCAGCTTGAGCTGTTCATCGAAGGCATAAAGACCCAGATCCCGCCGCAGCAGGGCCTCAATCTGGCACCGATCTTCGACATCTATGGCGACATGGCGAAAGGTCTGCTGCAGGCAGTTCGCGATTCGGAATCACTGTCGGTCGCACTCGCAGTAAGCAACGAAGCCGTCACGATCGACGAGCTGGTTCTCGTCAAAGCAGGCAGCGGCACTGACGAAGCGCTGCAGATTCATAAGCCCGGCGATCTGGCAATTCTCAATCGCCTGCCGCAGAACAAAGCCGGCTACATGGCGCTGGATATGGACCTGAAGGTGCTCGTGAAGTGGGGGCTGAACCTCGCCACCAGCTTCGCGGAGGGCACAAAGGACTCGGACGATGAGAATCTCAAGAAAGTCGCCGAGCTGATTGAGAAGTTCAAAGGCGTCATGGACGAGTTCGATGACGTTGAACTCGGATCAGCCGGCTGGGCCTTCGATCTTAAGCAGGGCGACGCCGGAATCCTGCAGGCTTACACAGTGTCCGAAGCGAAGCCCGCCGAGAAGATGCGAGAAGTCACTCAGAAGATGAGCGGACTCGGCCAGCTCCAGCTTCCGGGCATGACGCAGGAAATCAAAGTGGAACCGGCTGCCGAGAAGTACGGCGACGTGTCTGCCGACGTCATCCGCGTCAAGCAGGAATTCACTGAAGAAGCTGATCCGCTGGGGATTCAGAAGGAAATGCAGAAGCTGCTGTACGGCGAAGAAGGCATGGTTCAACGAGTCGTTATTAAGGATAACCATGTCATCCAGACTCTGGGTGGCGACCAGGAAGCCATGAAGGAACTGCTGGCCGCCTTCGACGCACCCGCCGATGCGACGACGCTCTCGGCCTCGAAGAAAGCTCGCAACGGACTGCTGGAAAAAGCGAACTTCGTCGGCCTGATCGACCTGCCATCACTGGCGGTCACTGGCCTGTCAATCGCCGGGAAGACCGGTCAGCTTCCGATTCCGGTTCCACTGGACGGAATCGAAAACGTCAAGGTCCAGCCCAGCTATGTCGGCTTCGCTGTCGGAACGGAACCGCAGGGCCTGCGTTGCCGCACGCAGATTTCTGCCGGCACCGTCCGCGGCTTCATGGCAATCGCTGCGTTCTTCCGCCAGGGAGGCGGGCGACCACGGCAGAATCAGGGCTTCTGATTCGATCGGCTTTCCAACGTACTTGAAAAGAGCCCTGGCAGGCTGGCCCTGCCAGGGCTTTTTTTATGCACGGTCACGATCCGCATCGGCGGTGCTGGTTCGCAGTTATTTATACACGTCGTCTCAGAGCACTTCGCCGTATCGCGCGCTGCGAGGATCATCGGGATCGACCGTCGGCTGACGCGGCATAGTTTCGTGAGGAATGGTGATGCCGGGAACGTGCCGAGTCAGTCCGCTAAAACTGCCGAACGTATCGGGCGGCAAGTCCAGCGGCGGCAGTTCGACCAGTTCTTCGAACGAATCGTTGTCGACAGAGAAGAGACGAGGCAGCCGAAAACGCTTCAGCCAGGCATCTGACTCGTCACCAAACATCTCCTGCAAAGAATCGAGAGCCGTTGCCCGCTCAATGGCAGACTGAAACTCATCGCGGAATAACTCGCGAATCGTCTTATCGAAAATCGTCGTGCTGCGATTTGCCCTGGCGGCCTGCAGGGCAGTCTCCCAGGCTCCCGCTGAATCTCCACTGCGTCGCTGATTGACAATCATGGCCTCCCAGCCAGCGACCATTCGCGGGTCGCGCTGTACGGCCTGCAGCCAGAACTCTGGTCGGTTTTCTGTGACCGCTCGCCAGCCCCAGTAACGACCGTTCCAGACAGGGGCCATCAGGGCTGAAAACCCGACTGCCACCGCCAGATGCAGACCGACAAGGCTCAACCAGCCGATCGCCCGGTCCCGTGGCAGCACGATGTAGCACAGCCAGCCGACGAAGGCTCCGTACACGACACCACAAAGGTGGCCTCCATTGGCGATTGGCCAGATCTCCAGAATCGTCAGAGGGATGCACAGAAACAGCCACGCAAAACCCAGCACAATCAGCGATGGTTGAAATCGTTCGCGAATCGTCTCGTCCTGAGTTCGCAGGACCAGCAGCAGTCCGAACATCGCGTACACCAGACCGGAAATTCCAACCGCCTGCTTCTCAACGAACGCTTCTGGCATCAGTGACACCATCAGCCCCGACAGCAGAAAAAGCAGGTAGCGGAAACGACCGAGCTTCGGTTCGAGCATTCCTCCGAAGATCCAGAAGATGACAGCGTTGCCGATCAGGTGCAGCAAATCAGCATGATGCAGAGCACTGACCGGCAGTCGCCACCACTGGCCTTCCCAGAGCTGGAAGAATCCATGCACCTCGGGGTGATCAGTTCGCACCAGATGGCGCATGCTTCCGATATGAACGCCGTCCAGTCCTCGTTCCTGCGGAAACAGCGACAGGTAAATGAATGAGCCATGCAGCAGCGCGCACACCAGCAGCAGGAGCCAGGACACCGGCAGACGGTGGAATCCCAGCATCAGGCGAAACCGGATTGACGCGTGTAACGACAAGAACTCTCTCCTCGCGTCAGGCAGCAGGCGAATGAGTAATGCTCGCAGAG
>JAPOLP010000931.1 GCA_029977045.1 Planctomycetota bacterium | reverse complement strand
GAAGGCCTGCGGGCTGGTGACTTCGTGAATCAGGTGCTGGCCGATGAACAGTTGCGTCTGCCCGGACGGCAGCGTTCCGACGGCGTGTAAATCCCAGACTTTGTTGAACAGATTCTGTTTGTCGCTCATCAATTCTGTCTCGAGTGGAGTCGCACCGGGGGCGACGGGACAAATAAACGGGACCGACTGAACGCCCGGCAGGACAACATCCGAACGTCGGTCGTTCGCGGTTTCCTCAGCCACGGAAGCTCCGTCCGCGGCGGTCGGCAGAAGCGGGGGTCAGAGCGGCACAATCAGCACGCTCGAATCCTCAACACTGTGTTTCCTGAACAGCGGCGGGCAGTCTAGCCGGAAGCCCCGGCGGTGTCACTCTGACGCATTCTGCCGCCAGCGGAGCGGTTCTCCTTTTAGCGGAACGGCGGGAGCCGTCCGGCGCTGCCCAGTCGGAGGTCTCGCGCCCTGCCGCTAAAGTCAAGGTGGGATGTCAATTCCACGGAACTCCGGTGCTTCGACCTGCTGGATCATCTGACCGGGCCGAGTCATCATCCGGCCCTGATTGACCGTTTCTCGACCTGAATCCGGATACGACCATGCCGATCCATCGCTCGTCACTGATTACTACTGCCTCTCTACTGCTGGCCGCGTTTTCTGTCGCAACTCAAACCCAGGCCGCTGAGCCAGCGTCCGTGAATGACGGCTTCGAGATCAACACTACCGACTGGCCGTGGTGGCGCGGGCCGCTGCGGAATGGGATTGCGTCGCCGGAGCAGGCTCCGCCGACGAGCTGGAGCGACAGCAAGGGCGTTGCCTGGAAGGCTCCGGTTCCCGGACGGGGTCACGGATCGCCGACGGTTGTGGGCAACCACGTTTACCTGGCGACCTGTGATGAAGCAGCCGGAAGCCAGAGCGTGCTGTGCTTTGACCGGAAGACCGGAAAGCAGCTGTGGCAGAAGGAAGTCCACTCCAGTGGCGCGATGCGGAAGAACTCGAAGTCGACAGCGGCTTCGACGACGCTGGCGTGCGACGGCGAGCGGCTGTTTGTCAACTTCCCGAACGGCGGGGGCCTCTACACGACGGCGTTGAGCCGCGATGGCGAGCAGCTCTGGCAGCAGAAGATCAGCGACTACATCGTGCATCAGGGTTACGGCTCGTCCCCGGCGATCTATCAGTCGCTGGTCATCGTGACGTCTGACAACAAGGGCGGCGGCGCGATCGCGGGACTCGACCGCAAGACGGGCAAGGTCGTCTGGAAACGAGATCGACCGAAGACGCCGAACTACCCGTCGCCGATTATTCTGCACGCCGCTGGACGCGACCAACTGATCATGACCGGCTGCGATCTGGTTTCGAGTTACGACCCGCTGACCGGTAAGACGCTGTGGGAGATCGAGGGCTCGACGACCGAGTGCGTCACGTCGACGGTCACCGACGGCCATCGCATCCTGACCAGCGGCGGTTACCCAACGAACCATATGTCGGCGGTCGAAGCGGACGGTTCGGGCAAGATCGCCTGGAGCAACAAGAACCGCGTCTACGTGCCCTCGATGTTGCTCCGCGACGGAATCATCTACGGCGTCCTGGATGCCGGCATCGCGTCGTGCTGGAAGTCAGACTCGGGTGAGGAGCTGTGGAAAGAACGGCTCGACGGCAACTTCAGCGCGTCGCCGGTTCTCGTTGGCGATCTGATCTTCGCCACAAACGAAGCCGGCCTGACGTTCGTCTATCGAGCCAGCCCGGAAGGCTACACCGAGGTCGCTCAGAACAAACTTGGCGACGAAGTCTTCGCCACACCAACGATCTGCGGCAGCCGCATCTACATGCGAGTTGCCGAAAACGGTGCCGATGCCCGCCAGGAATTCCTGTACTGCCTGAAGGGTGAGTGATCGACAGGACCAGTGGGTCTTTGAAACAGAAGACAAGAAGGAAACGAAGGGCTCGACGAAACGCTGTGACATTGCCAATCGATCTTGGTTCTTCGTTGGCTTCTTGCCTTCTGTTCAATTTCAGTCTGCTTTGCCTTCCTCGTCTGATGGAAGAACTATCAATAAGGACTCGCAGTGACTGAGTTTGGCAGTCTCGAAAATCAGGTCGCCGTCGTGACAGGCTCATCGAGCGGGATTGGCCGCGCGATGGCGCTCGAATTCGCGGCGGCTGGTGCGGACGTCGTCCTGCACTGTCGGCGATCGATCGATGCCTGCCGGGAAGTCGCTGCCGAAGTCCAGAGTCTCGGGCGGCAGGCAGAGATTATTCAGGGCGATATTCGGGATGATGCCGCAGCGCTGGTGAAGCTCGTCGACGATGCCTGGAGCTGCTTCGGTCGCGTCGACGTCTGGGTGAACAATGCCGGTGTCGATCTTCTGACCGGTGACCAGGCAAAGCTGGGATTTGCCGACAAGCTGGCGCAGTTGCTCGACGGCGACGTGCGGTCGACGCTGCTGCTCTCGAAGGAGGCTGGCCGGCGAATGGTCGAGGCCGGGTCGGGGAGCATTCTTAACATTGGCTGGGATCAGTCGGACCGCGGCATGGAGGGGGACAGCGGCGAACTGTTCTCGGCGGCGAAGAACGCGATCATGGGTTTCACACGGTCGCTGGCAGTCTCGCTGGCACCAAAAGTCAGGGTGAACTGCATCGCGCCCGGCTGGATCCGGACGGCGTGGGGCGAGGTTGCCAGCGATGTCTGGCAGGATCGAGTGCTCCGCGAAACGCCGCTCGCCCGCTGGGGAACTCCAGAAGACATCGCTAAACTCGCCCGCTTCCTGTCGAGCCTCGACGCGTCGTACATGACCGGCCAGGTCATCAACTGCAACGGCGGCGCAGTTCGATAGCTCGCCAGCAAGTAAGTAAAATGAGGGACCACGAAATACACGAACGACACGACAAAGTTCTGCTTTCGTGTCGTTCGTGTATTTCGTGGTTCAATCACTCTGTTGCGGCTTCGCGACTTTGCGTCAGGTTGCTCCACGACACTGTGTCCGTCCAACGCTGTCATGAACTGGATTCCTTACCTTGTCGCAACT
>JAPOLP010001146.1 GCA_029977045.1 Planctomycetota bacterium | reverse complement strand
GACAGAATTCAGCTCCAGATAGCGAAACTCAACCGTTAAATGTCCCGCGACGGAGAATGGAAGAAGCGAAATGGCCGATCCACTGCAGGTTAATGAATCCATCAGTGAGGAACAGACGCGTCGCGAGTTCCTCGGGAGGTTGGCCGCAGCGTCGACGGCGACGCTGGCTGGCGGGGCGCCGCGGGTGCTTTCTGCGTTCGACGGAGACGCGATCGTGCATCCGGCACCGACCGCAGATGCCTGCATCGTGCTCTGGATGGCCGGAGGCATGGCGGCTCCGGACACGTTCGATCCGAAGCGCTATTCGCCGTTCAAACCCGGCACGCCGGTCAAGGACGTGCTCAGTACGTTCCCGTCGATCGACACTGCGGTCGACAACATCAAAATCTGCGAAGGTCTGGAGAAGATTGGCTCGGTCATGGACTGCGCGACGCTGATTCGATCGGCCGTGCAGCCAGACTTGGGCAGCATTCTGCACTCGCGGCACCAGTACCACTGGCACACCGGCTACGTGCCGCCGCAGACCGTCGCGTGCCCGCACATCGGAGCCTGGATGGCGAAGGTGCTCGGTCCGAACAACCCGGTCATCCCGCCGTTCATCAACATCGGCCAGCGACTGGAAGGGCTCGGCGAGAACGAGGAAATCAAGGCGTTCACACAGGCCGGCTTCTTCTGCAGCGAGTTCGGTCCGATGAACCTGCCGTATCCCGATCAGGCCGCGAAGGCTGTCCGCCAGCCTCGCGACATGACACCCGACCGTTTCGAGAACCGCTACAAATTCTTCAGGAAGCTCGTCGATCAGACACCGCAGCGTGAGTTCATGTCCGAGTTTCATCAGGACTCGATGCTCCGCTCGCTCGACAACGCACACCGACTGCTCAGCTCCAAAGACCGCGACGCGTTCGACATTTCGCTCGAACCGGAAGAGAGCTTAAAAAAGTACGATACGGGCCGATTCGGCCAGGGCTGTCTGCTGGCGAAACGTCTCGTCGAAGCCGGTGCCCGGTTTGTCGAAGTGACGACGGAATACATCCCGTTCATCCATTGGGATACGCACAAAGACGGGCACGACACGGTGGCTCGGCTGCACAGCGAGATCGATGGTCCGATCGCACAACTGGTTCTGGACCTCGAAGCCAGCGGCCTTCTCGATCGCACGCTGATCGTCATCGCCAGCGAATTCAGCCGCGACATGCTGATTGAGGGAGTTCCTGGCTCTACTGCTGCAGATCAGGCGACGTTTAAAGTCGACACGATCGAGGAACGCCAGCATTACGGTCAGCACCGCCACTTCACCGGCGGCACTTCGGTCGTCATGTTCGGCGGCGGTATGAAGAAGGGCTTCCTCTACGGTGCGACGGCTCCCGAACGCCCGCTGGTCGCGATCGAGAATCCTGTCACGATTTCTGATCTGCACGCGACGATCTTCACGGCGATGGGCATCAGTCCGAAGACCGCCTTCGAGATCGAACGCCGTCCGTTTTACGCCACGGAAGAGGGCACGGGGCGCGTGGTGAAGGAGCTGTTCGCGTGACAAGAAAAAAGCTCCGCCTGCCGGAGTGGCAAGCGGAGCTGATTTCGTGACTGACGGAAATGCCGGGCTGATCAGATCAGGCCGGCGAGTTCCTGCAGGAGACGCCAGTTTTCCAGGCGTTCATCCCGTGTGGCGATCATCTCGGGCGATGGGTTGCCGTCCTTGTCGAAGTGCTTGGCGAAGCGGCCTTCGCTGCGGGCGAAGTCGAGGAAGTCGACGACTTCCTTTGTCTTCGGGTTCGTCCACCAGTCCTCTTTCTGGGCGGGGTTGCCCTGCAGGGACAGGCGGGTCTTGATGGTGTTGCCCTTGCTCGGATCGTGAATCAGCAGCGGGAAAGCTCGCGAATCAACGGCCAGGCGAGCCTGGTCGGCAGCCATGTTGTCGGCCACTCCGTGCTCCGGCTGGCACGTCGTGTAGCAGTTGATAAGCGCCGGGCCGTCGAACT
>JAPOLP010000087.1 GCA_029977045.1 Planctomycetota bacterium | reverse complement strand
TGGGCACGATCTTCTTCCTGTTCGTCGGCATCTTCATTCTGATGATCCTGCTGGTCGAAACTCGTGACTCGTTCGCCAGCCAGTTCCAGGCATTTCTGATCTTCATCCTCGCGGGTGGGCTGGCACTGGTTCAGTCGCTGACGCACCACAACCCGTCGCAGGCGCTGCGGCTGTCCGGCTTCGCCCTGCCGTTCATCACGTTTTACGCACTGACGACGTTCCTGCTCGGCGGCACGCTCGGAGTGTGTCTGGCCGTGACTGTCGCGTACGGCTTTACGACTCTGGCCATGCTGATTCCGGCAGTCAGCGAGTTCGACGTCGCGCTGGGCCGCAGCACGGTCGATAAAGGCTGATCCCGGTCGACAGGACGACATTGACCGCACATGGACGCGTTTCTGGAAACTCCCGGCCTGCTGACTCCCGCCCTGGTGATGGTCTGCCTGCTGGGTGGCTCCGCGTTCTTTTCGTCGAGCGAAACGGCGCTGTTCTTTCTGTCTTCGGAAGAGGTGCAGGCATTCGGGCGCAGCAAGCGTCGCAGTGAGAAACGCGTCGCCGCGCTGCTGCACGATCCCGACCGCCTGCTGACGGCGGTTCTGTTCTGGAACCTGGTGATCAACCTGTCGTTCTTCGCGTGCGGCATCGTGATCTCGGGCCGGCTGATCGAGCACAAGCACGCGGCGGCAGCGGGTGTCTTCAGCGTTCTGAGCGTCACGCTGATGATCATCTGCGGCGAGGTCATGCCGAAAAGCGGCGCCGTCCTGTTTCGACAGAGTCTAGCTCGGCTGGTCAGCGTGCCGCTGGCGACGTCGGTTCGCGTTTTCGATCCGCTGGCGCCGATGTTCCGCACGGTGACGCGATCGCTGCGACGAATGTTCTGGCCGCACATTCAGAAAGAGCAGTACCTCAACCCCGAGGACCTCGAACAGGCGATCGACAACTCAGCCGGCGATCGAGCGGTGATCCGCCAGGAACGCATCGTCCTGCACAATATTCTCGACCTGTCCGAGATCCCGATCGAAGAAGTGATGCGGCCGCGCGGCACGTTCCCGGCGCTGCATCGGCCGATCGATCTGTCGCGGTTGAGGGACTCAAACCAGACGAACGACTATTTGGCCGTGCTGAGCGAAGACGGCGAGACGATCGATGGGGCGGTTCCGCTGGGACATTTCTCGGCGTTCCCGGACGAGAACCTTGAACTGGCAGCCGAGCCGGTGATTCATGTTCCGTGGTGCTCGACGGCGGCGTATGTGCTGCATCAGCTCGAAAAGCGAAAGTGCTCTGTCGCAGCGGTCGTCAACGAGTACGGAGATACGATCGGCATCGCCAGTTACGAGGACATCGTCGACACGATTCTGGCCGCTGATCCCAGTCGAGCCCGCCGCGTGCTGCAGCGCGACCCGGTCCTCAACGTCGCTCCTGGAAGCTGGCACGTCGACAGTATTACTTCGCTGCGATACCTCTGCCGGAAGCTGGGGCTGCGGTACGAGCCCGACGAAGACGGCCTGATCACCGTTGCCGGCGTCTTCTTTGACGAGCTGGAGCGGATTCCGGAAGTCGGCGACGAGTGTCTGTGGAACGGCCTGAAGCTGCGGATCATCGAGACACGCCGACCGGGCCACTTCCGTGCTCTCTTGTCTCGAACCGAGGAGGGACGCTGACGTGGCCTTTCTGACGTTCATCGCCGCAGTGGTTCTGTTTGTTGTTGCCTGTCGCCTGTCGGCTTTCTTCAGCGGATCAGAGACCGGCTTTTACCGCGTCAACTTTCTGCGGCTGAGCATCGACGCTCACACCGGCGATTCCGTCGCCTCGCGACTGATGTGGTTCGTCCAGCATCCCGAGTTCTTCGTCGCGACAACGCTCGTCGGAAACAACATCGCGAACTACCTGACGACACTGGCGATCGGCCTTGGTGCTGGAGCAATCCTTGATGCGGAAGGTGCCGCCGTCTACGTCGTCACGACTCTGCTGTTCGCGCCGGTCATCTTCCTGTTCGGCGAGCTGATGCCGAAGAACCTCTACTTCCGATCGCCGACGACACTGCTGCGCCGCAGCCTGCGGTGGTTCGACCTGTGTTACCGGCTCTTTATTCCGATGTCCGTCCCGCTCGTCTGGATGACGCGGCTGATTGAGCGGCTGAGCGGGATGACGCGGCATCGCATGGACTTCGTGCTGGGACGCCACCGCCTGATTCAGGTGCTCAGCAAGGGACACGAACACGGCCTGCTGACCGCCGAACAGGGACAGCTCATTCATGGCCTGTTGCACGAAGCGACGCTTGCTCCGACCGACCTGATGATTCCCATCGACAAGGTACGTGGTGTCGAAGAGGGGACAGATCGGGACACGATCCTCGACTACGCCCGGACGCACGGGCTCATTCGCGTCCCCGTCTTTGCGAAGGGCTCGGACTGCGACTGGATTGGCTATCTGCGAGTGCTCGACCTGCAGATGTCGACGCAGCCAGTCACGTCGCTCATCAAGCCGCTGGTCACGCTGCCGGATACTGCGACACGGCTCGAAGCACTCCTGGCTCTGCGCGACGCATCAAGTGCTGTTGCGGTGCTGAAGAATTCCGACGGCAACGTCGTCGGCGTGTTGACCGAACGATCGCTGATCCGCCACTTCATGCACCCCGCCAGCGCAGCCGGCGCACGAAAGACGCCTCTGGCCGCCGGACGCGCCGCCTCTCATTGCTGACGGCTGGCCGACCGCAGGTCACACAGCACGCCGATCGCCGAAGCACGTCACGTCGCACCGAAGGCGGTACGACTGGCAGAAGCTGCAGAACCGGCCTCTTGTCTGGCCGAGCCCGCGTGCCGAAAACGCTGTGGCCCGGATCTGCGACCTAGAGTTGCGGCACGGCGGATCGCGCCGGGTCTGCGCGTCTCCTTCTCGTTTTCCGGTCACAGGTAACGGTCGATGTCCGAGTCCACACAAGCGATGAGCGATTTTCTGGACGACCTGTGGGCCGATCTTCGCAAGCCCGAGAACGAGCGAAATATCCCGCATGTGGCGACAGAGAGCCGAGTTCCGGCGCCATTGGTAACCCCGGTTGTCGGTCCGCAGAATGTTGCAGCGACTCCGGCCGAGGTCACCGATTGCCCGATCGCTATCGACGCGCCTGCTATTCGAGCTGAGCTTGCGACTGAGCGTACGCAACCGCCGTCTGAAGAAAACGCAGTCGATGCGGCGGCACTAACGCGTGCCGCAAACATGCGCTCGCGGCACCAGGGGTCGGATGACGTACCGCCGTTTCCACCCGTGGCGCGCAGTCTGCGTTCTGTGGGGATCTCTTCGGACTGGCTGAGCCGGCTGATCCTGAAGCTTCTGGCGGCTCGCGGAGCGTTGCAGGGGCGGGCGATCGCGAATCACATCCGCCTGCTGTTTCCGCTGGTCGAAGCCCTGCTGAACGACCTCCGTCGCGAGCAGATGGTGGTTTTGAAAGGCGAGGCCGTCGCGGGTGACTACACCTATCTGATCACTGAGCGCGGAATGAAGCTCGCGCGTGAATACTCGCGCGAATGCACGTACTTCGGTGCCGCGCCGATTCCGATCCGGCAGTACAACGAGATGATGGCGCAGCAGAGCGTCGCTGATGTGACTGTCCGGTCGGCCGATCTCGAGCGAGCGTTTGACGATCTGCTGATTGATCCTGCACTACTACGGATTCTCGGCCCCGCGATTAATTCGGGTCGCGGTCTGTTTCTGTTCGGCGAACCCGGAAACGGCAAGACCAGTATCGCGGAACGAGTCGCCCGCGCGTTTGGCAAGCCAATGTGGGTTCCGCGAGCGCTGCTCGCGGACGGCCATGTGATTCGAGTGTTCGATCCGGCGATTCATACGCCGGTCGAACCAGGCTCCGCCGAATGTCCCGGCATTGATGCAGCAGAGTTCGATCAGCGGTGGGTCTGCATTCGCCGACCGACGGTGATTGCGGGCGGCGAGCTGACCATGTCGGAACTCGAAGTCAGCGAAGACTCGGGATCACACATCAGCGAAGCGCCGCTGCAGCTTAAGAGTAACGGCGGCGTACTGCTGATCGACGACTTTGGCCGCCAGCGAATGCCCGTCGACGAGCTGCTTAACCGCTGGATCGTGCCGCTCGAGAAACGCTACGACCTGCTGAATCTGCCGAACGGCAAGAAGGTCCAGGTTCCGTTCGATCAGCTCGTCATCTTCTCGACAAATCTGGAGCCGCGCGATCTGGTCGACGACGCGTTCCTGCGCCGGATTCCGTACAAGGTCGAGGTCCCGAATCCGACGCCCGATCAGTTTCACGAACTGTTTCAGATCATGTGCCGCAGCCTGAAAGTCGACTACCGCCGCGAGGCTGTCGACTACCTGATCCACATGCACTATCAGCGAACCAGCCGCCCACTCCGGGCCTGCCACCCGCGCGACCTGCTGCTGCAGATTCGCAACTACTGCCTGTACGAGGAAGTTCCGATGCAGCTGACAAAAGACAGCATCGACTTCGCCGTCCGCTGATACTTCTACGTGCTGGGATAAATAGACATCGCTAGTTTCGTAGCGAAGGTCGCACAGACGTTCGACTCGATGGCAGAAACCGAAACTTTGAGCGAGTTTCGCTCCTCTCATCCCGTCCGTCGCGAGCTGCGTTGCTCCCCAGTTCCTCACCTGCTTCCTTCGCAAACGCCCCTGCTGGTCGCGTCTCGCGCCCCCGCTACAATCCGCCGAACATCGAGCCTGCGACGACTGCGGCTCGCCAAATCTGTTCTGAGTGGAAACTGCGAGATGGCTGAAATTAACCGCGACATTCTGGAGACATTCGAGAATCCGTTTCCGAACCGCGACTACGAGATTGAAACGGTTTGCCCCGAATTCACGTCAATGTGCCCGAAGACCGGACAGCCCGATTTCGGTACGCTGACGATTACCTGCATTCCGGACCAGAAGTGCTACGAGCTGAAGTCGCTGAAGCTCTATCTGCAGCAGTACCGCAATCACGGAGCGTTTTACGAGAACGTCACGAACGTGATCCTCGACGACCTGGTTGCTGTTTCCGAGCCCCGCTGGATGAAGATCGTCGCCGAGTTCACGCCGCGCGGTGGCATTCGCACAACAGTGACTGTCGAACATCGCGCGGGCGAATAAGTCGGGCAAATCTTTCTGCAGAGGCCTCACTGATGACCGATCGACCGACAACACTCGGCGAGTTGCGGGCAAGTGGTTACGCGCCGGTCAGCGTGAAGACCGAGATGCGACGTAACCTGATCCGCAAGCTGCGGTCGGGTAAGCCGCTGTTTCCGGGCATCGTTGGATACGACGAGACAGTTCTGCCGCAGATTCAGAACGCGATCCTCTCGCAGCACGACATGCTGTTTCTGGGGTTGCGCGGCCAGGGAAAGACCCGGATGCTGCGAATGCTGACGCAGTTTCTGGATGACGCGATCCCTGTTGTCTCCGGTTCGGAGATCAACGACGACCCGCTGACGCCGCTGTCGAAGTTCGCACGCGACCGGGTGGCGTCAGAAGGCGATGGTTGTCCGATCGAGTGGGTCGGCCGAGAGGCTCGTTATCACGAAAAGCTGGCGACGCCGGACGTCACGATTGCGGATCTGATCGGGGAAGTCGACCTGATCAAGCACGCGGAAGGCCGGCATCTGGCCAGCGAAGACGTGATGCACTTTGGCCTGATTCCGCGCAGCCATCGCGGCATCTTCTGTATGAACGAACTGCCGGACCTGAGCCCGAAGATTCAGGTCGGCCTGTTTAACGTGCTGGAAGAACGCGACGTCCAGATTCGCGGCTTCACCGTCCGGCTGCCGCTCGACCTGTGTCTGGTCTTCAGTGCCAACCCCGAGGACTACACCAACCGCGGCCGCATCGTCACGCCACTGAAGGACCGCATCGGCTCGGTCGTGCGCACGCACTATCCGCTTTCTCGCGAGCTGGGCATCGAGATTACTCGTGAGAACGCCTGGGAGGATCGCGACAACGACGTTTGCGTCGTCGTCCCTGGTTTCCTGCGCGAGATCCTCGAAGAAGCATCTCGACTTGCGCGAACCAGCCCGCACGTCAATCAGGCGTCCGGGGTCAGCGTGCGGATGTCGATCGCAAATCTCGAAAACACGATTTCGAATGCCGAACGTCGAGCCCTGCTGCACAGCGAATCGGTTTCCGTCGCGAGGATCAGCGACCTGAGCCACATCGCCGCCAGTTCACGCGGCAAGATGGAACTGGCGATGACCGAGGACACCGGCGACGAGGATTACCTCGTCCGGCGTCTAATCGGCGAGGCTGTCAAAACGATCTTCGATGAGTGGTTCAAACCGAAGCAGTTCCGAGCCATCGTCGAGCACATCGAAACCGGCGGTTCGATCCAGACTGGCGACGGAGTTTCGACACAGCAACTGCTCGACCAGCTCGCGGCCATCCCCGGCCTGACCGACGAATTGAAGCGCGTCGTCGAATCTCTCGACCCCGAGTTGTCGACCGGCGATACGTTCACCGGTCTGCTCGCGTCCGTCGCCGAGTTCATCCTCGACGGCCTGCACTGCCACAACCGCCTGAACAAGAAACCGTCGTCCGGCAACTCAGCCAGCTACGGCCTTTAGACGACAGAGAAGCGGTACAAGCTCACGACGCCACGGGAGGCGGTTCGGCGGAGATGGCTCGCAGACGTTCGAGCTTTTGGAGCGTCGCCGGATCGTCAATCTCGGGCAGGACTCGATGACGCGGAGCCCAGCGAAAGCACAGGGGTTCCTTCGAGTTAGTGGGAGCAACCTTGTTGCAGACTTTGACGACCCACAGTCCCGCGATCAGCAGACCACCGATAATGCAGATTCGCAGCAGGGCTCCCTGAGCGGCGAGCGCGTTGCCTGACAGAATCGCTGCCGCGTAGCCGCAGAATGTCAGCAGGATGAGCCGCACCAGCAGGTTGGGCTTCTCGGTGCTGATTGGCCAGAACATGATCAGGCAAAAGCCGCCACCGACAAGGGCCTTGTAGATGAACTCCTCGTACATCGCGTGGCCAATTTCCTGCTCAAACGCTGCCCTGACAGCCTCGGAATCATCCCAGTCGACGTCATGGACGGAGATTTCCTGCTCAGTCGGAATGCCGACGCCCAGGACGCCAATCGTTCCGATCAGAAGAAACAGCACAACAAAGGTGGGGCCAAGCAGTGAGCGAGGATCCATCACGGCACCTTGAATTCAGTCAGGTTCGGGAAGGGGGTCTCTAAAAATATCACTTCGCCCGATGATGTCGCCCTCGCCAGGCTGCTCCTCGCCGGAGAGCACGTTGAGTTTCGGAAACATGCTGCCGTGAGCTGACAATCGCTCGCCAGAGACGTTGCGAAACCGCAACATTTACTGCCAACCTCGCATTGATCGCCCGAGCAAACAGCAGCTACGAAAACGAAAACAGCCGGCACGCCTGAGTCGACGTACCGGCCGCGATTTCAGAACTCATGCTCGCCCACATAGCGAGCCTTCCGCTGTGGCTATTCCGCCTGGATCACGACAAAGCGCGTACCGCCGCCGGAGCGCACCAGCAGCAGTAGTCCCTTTCCAGGATCGCTCTCCTTCAATGCGACGTTGAATTCGTCCAGATTGGTGACCCGGCGGCTGCCGACCTTTTCAATCAGATCGCCGACGCGCAGGGCTCGTGCCGCCGCTCCGTCATCTTCCACCGAGCTGACCACGACTCCTTCTTTCGCCGACAGTCCCAGCTGCTCAGCGATTTCAGGAGTCAGTTCCCGAACATCGAAACCGTACTTCTCGACGCTCACTGTGCCGTCGGGTTTCGCCTCTTTGTCGTCTCCTTTGCTCACTGGCACGCTTCGCAGCGAATAGTTCTCGGGCATCGGCTTGAGAACGACTTTGACAGTCTGGCGTTTTCCGTCACGCAGCAGATTCATCTCGTACGGCGCGTCGACTTCAAGCTGTTCAACAATTCCCTGCAGACTCCGCGGACCGTTGACCGCTTTCCCTGCCAGGGACAAAACAACGTCGCCCGCCTGGAGCTTCGCGGACTCGCCCGGTGAGCCATCGAGCACCTGCGTAACAACCGCACCTTCGCCGACTTTCAATCCAAACTGCCCCGCGAGTGTGGCATCGATTGGCTGAATGCTGATTCCAAGGTAAGCCCGCTCAACCGTCCCCTTCTGAATGAGCTGCTTCGCCACCCACCACGCCATGCGACCAGGAACGGCGAATCCGATTCCGTCAAAGCCGCCACTGCGGGACGAGATCGCGGTGTTTACTCCAATGACGTCGCCGTCGAGATTCAGCAGTGGGCCACCACTGTTGCCGGGATTGATCGCGGCGTCAGTCTGCAGAAAGTCCTCGCGTTCGGTGATGCCGGGCCCGCGGCCCTTGGCTGAGATGATGCCTGACGTGACCGTCAACTCGTTGCCGAACGGGTTGCCGATTGCGACGACCCAGTCTCCGACCTGCGTATCGTCGCTGTTTCCGAAACGCAGCGCCGGCAGATTCTCGCCAACGTTGATCCGGACGATCGCGATGTCCGTCCGCTCGTCGCGTTTGACGTTCTCAATGTCGGCATGAAACTCACGACCGTCGTGCAGCCGCACCGTAATCTCGTCAGCGTCGGCGACGACATGGTTATTCGTCACGATGATTCCGGAAGGGTCGACGAGAAACCCGGACCCCATTCCCTGCCGCTCGGGCATCCGTTGAGGCATCTGGCGGCGGAAGAACTCACGGAAGCGAGGATCGCCGCCGAAGAAGTCTTCAAACGGATCCGGTGCGTCCTGCGCGACCGCTCGCGACTTCTGGCGTGTTTCGATCGTCACGACGCACGGCAACGCCTTGCTGGCCACATTCCGAAAGACGGAAGACAGTTCGTGAGTGTCACGGGCTGTCGCCGGTTCCGGGATCGACGGCCCGTCAGCAACCAGAGTCCGCTGAGCGACTGAAACCGCACCGGCCACCATTCCGAAGCCGACCAGCAGGGCAAGCATCCAGTGAACCTGACTTCGCAACGTACGCATGGATTTCCTCCAGAAAACGGACTGTTAATGCCAGAGAGCGAGTGTCAGCGCTACTGATCGGAAAACTCTGAGACTGATTCATCGTGAGATTCCGATGCTGCCATCCGGTCGGCGTCGCTGTTCCTCAACCTGCCCATCACCCTGATGAGCCTCTGGCGGTGTCGATTAGTTTCCGAGGCCATCTTCGTGCCTCGTCGCACACCGGAAATTAGCAACCGGGTGCGGACGAGCAAACACTTCGCTGGCAGCCTCTTCAATGCTTCAGTTTTACGCGGAGCGACTCGCGACTGTTGAGTCCCGTCTGAAAAATCTGCTCAATTCTCCGATCCGCCGCCAGGCAGCAGTTCGGCGAGCGAAACTCGCCGCGTTTGCCCCCGATGTCCAGCCAGGATCAACGTCTCTTCGCCCCTCGAAGTGGCAATACAGTAGGCCGGGCCATCAAGCACTGGCCGCTCCGCGAGAATTGCCGCAGTGTCCACCGTCACCAGCCGCACGCGACCGTCGAGACACGCTACAGCGAGGATTCCGTCGTGCAAAACAGCTGTCGGACTGCGGTTGAGCCACGTCACTGCTAGCGGTTTCGATGGCAGACCGGCAAATCGGACCAGCCGTCCGATTTCCGGTTGCCAGATTCTCACCGTTCGATCGTCGCCGACTGAAGCTGCCATCCGGAGCCGCGCGGATTCACGTTCGGGGCCGAGACAAATTGCTGTCACCGGACCGGTGTGATTCGCCAGAGTTCGCAGCATCTCCCCGGATTCGGCATCCCAGACTCGCACCGAACCATCGAGACTCGACGTCACCAGTCGATGTGCCGAGAGAAACTCGATCCCCGTCAGTCCTCGCGAATGGCCGCTCAGCCGAATCCGTTCCTCGCCAGTTGACGCGTCAAGAATTCGCCCAGCTCCGTCGAGCCCGGCGACGGCCAGTTGCGTTCCGTTCGGTGACCAGGACGCAGCGTACAGACTGTCGTCACCGACCGGCAGAACCTGTCGCGGTTTGATCGGCTGCTGGTCCGACGGCCAGTCAAAGATCTCAACCAGTCCGCTCTGTCCCGGCTCGCCGCCGCACACAGCCAGCGAGTGGCCATCGGGTGAAAACTCGACGTCGTGCGGATTCGCGATCCCGGTCTTCAGCAGTGTCGGATACAGCCCGTCCTGCGACGCGGAGACAACTTCGGCGCCATTGAGACGGACATCGCCATCGGGGACGACTGCCAGGGCGACGATCGGCGACAGAACTTTCCGAGACTGCGTTAAACCGTCCTGCGCGAAACAGCCACCGGTCCATCCGGCCACAAACATGGAAACAAGTCCCACGATGGCGGAAAGCAACGCAATCGCTCGACCGCATCCGCCACTCGCCGACGACCGCAAGGATCGCCGACAGACTCGCAACCATTCGCAGACGCTGCAGACCACGGCGTCGCCTAAGCGCCTTCGCGTGTCTGCGTAATCGCCTTATCGGGGTGAGACGGCAGCTTCATCACTTCGTCCGGATACAGCGAAGCGATGTACGCGACGATGTCCCGCATCGATACAACGGCTACCGGAGCCCCCGCCGAATCGAGCAGCGGAATGTGGCGGTACCCGCCGAGTGCCATCTGATGCAGGGCGTAGACCAGCTCGTCGTCGAGACGCAGCGATTCTGGATTCTTAGTCATGAACTCCCCGACGGGTGTCACATCAATGTTGACTCCGGCAGGTGTCACCTTAGTCAGCACGTCACGTTCGCTGAACACGCCAACCAGGCGGTCGTCCTCAACGATCAGCGAGCAGCCAACTCGCCTTTCCACCATCACGTTTATCACAGTCCGCAACGAATCGTGCGGAGACGATGCCACAACCGGCTGCAACTCAGGCAGTTCAGAGATCGGGCGCTGTAGCGCACCGTCATGAATCAGGTCTCGTTCATCCGCAATCTGGACTTCGTCGTCGAGGTATTCGCTCATCGTCACTCCTGCCTTCCTGCTGGTTCGCGCTCCGCTGTCTGGTCAGAACACCTGACAGATCAACTCAGACCATCTATCGCGTCAGACCCACGATTCTGAGCATCTACATTCGTGAAGTGGTCGGAGCACGGTGCGGAGAATACCCTTGCGGCTAGCAGTCCGCCACAAAAACCAGATTCACGGTCGTCAGCGTCCGTCCGCACTTAACGCAATCTTCGCTCCGTTTTCCCAGGCCTACTCGGCCAGAGATTCCCATGCAGAACCATTTGATCCGTCTCCGGCTGCTCGGTTTCCTGATCCTGGCCGCTGGTTCAATCTCGGCAACCAGAGCGGACGACGGACTGCCCGGCGTTCGTGTCTCGAATATTCGCCGCATCGATCACAACGGCGAGCACAACGCGTTTACCGACCTGTGTCGCTTCCGAGGTCGCAACTGGCTGGCGTTCCGAAGTTGCCCCGATGGGCACGGGGTCCATCCAACGTCGTCAATCGTCGTGCTCAACAGTGACGATGGTCGCGAGTGGTCGCCGGCGTTCCGATTCAGCGTCCCCAAACGCGACGTTCGCGATCCGCACTTTCTCGTGTTCCGTGACAAGCTGTTCGTCTACACCGGCGCCTGGTACTGCGGCGACTCGTCCCCGAAGTCGTATGACATGAATCAGCATCTCGGTTTCGCGGCCTGGACGGAGGATGGCAAAACCTGGCACGGGCCGGAGATGCTCGAAGGCACCTACGGCCATTACGTCTGGCGAGCCGCGACGTACGGCGACAAGGCGTACCTCTGCGGACGCCGTAAGAAGCTGTTCGTTGAAACGGCGACGCGTGCTGAACGCGACCCGCTCGTCGAGTCGGCATTGCTCGAAAGCGACGACGGGCTCGTGTGGAAGCGACGCGGTCTGTTCCAGGAAACGTTTGGCGATGAAACGGCGTTTCTGTTCGAGCCTGACGGTTCGATCCTAGCCGTTGCCCGCAGCGGCGGTGGACGCAACGCCCAGATCTGTCGCGCGAAGCCGCCTTACTCAGAATTCTCGCGAGTCGATCTCGACCGCTACATCGGCGGCCCGCTCGTCACGAAGTGGGGCAGTCGCTACGTCGTCGGCGGTCGCAAGATGCTCGGCGGCCCGGCCCGTTGCTCGCTCTACTGGCTGGCCGACGACCAGCTTCACGAGTTCGCCGAGCTGCCCAGCGGCGGAGACACGTCGTATCCGGGTTTCCTGGAAGTAGCTCCGAACAAGGCACTCTTGAGCTGGTACTCGTCTCATGAGAAGGACGCCGACGGCAAGATGATCACGGCAATCT
>JAPOLP010000515.1 GCA_029977045.1 Planctomycetota bacterium | reverse complement strand
GTTCGGCGGCGAAGGCCTGGTTGTTCGCTATCGAGGACAGGGCCGCGTCTGGATTCAGACCCGCGCCGTCAACCCGTTCCTCAGCTGGGTCCACCCGTTCCGCCCGGCGAAGAACAACAACTGATCCGTCCGGCAGGGTCTCCGCAACCCTGACAACTGCTACGGATTCGCGGAACTTCGCACGTCGACGATTCTGGCTGGGCTGCGACGGACTTGCCGTTTCGCTGCTCTGACTGCGGCTTTCGAGACGGTATAGTCTGACTCGGTTTTTCTCTTTGTTTTCAGACAGCGTGAGCACGCGCGGGTTTGATGAGCCAGACGCCTCCAGCTACTGCGTCCGTCGCACAGGAGGATACGTGGCGTGAAATCGAGCTGGTTGTCCAGCAGGTCACGCGACTGTCCCGGTCCGACACGTCCGTGGAGCAGTTCTTTGCCGAACTGCTGGAGAAGTCCGTGCGCACACTCGCGGCCGCTGGCGGAGCCGTCTGGTTGCTGCGACCGGAAGGCTACTCGCTGGAGTATCAGATCAATCTGGCGGCAACGGGACTCGTGTCAGCACCAGACGCCGACAACCTGCCCGATCGCGAAGAACGCCAGGTTGCCCATCAACTGCTGCTGCAGCACGTTGCCAGACAGGGACGCCGGCGCGCAATCTCACCGCAGGCAGGTGGCCGCCGCGACGCAGCCGGCAACGAGGGTTCGACTGCAGACTCAGATCAGGACGAGCCGACTCCGCGAAATCCAACTGACTCTCTGCTGCTGCTGTGCCCAGTCACTGTCGACGGTTCAGTCTCCGGACTTGTTGAAGTCTTCCAGCACGCGGACGTCTCGCCCGCAGCGGTTCAGGGCTTCCTGAGATTCCTCGGCGCGCTGTGTGAACTGGCGGCGGACTTTCTGCGGAACCGCCAGTTCCGCGAGCTTAAAGAGCGGGCCAATCTCTGGACGACGTTCGAGCGATTCGCCGAAAGCGTTCATTACGGACTCGATCCGCAACGCATCGCGACGGCCATCGCGAACGACGGGCGGCAGTTGATTGGCTGTGACCGGCTGTCAGTCGCGCTGCGGCACGGATCGAAGTACCGTCTGGTCGCGGTGAGCGGTCTTGATGCAATCGATCGCCGGTCGGTCGTCGTACGGCATACGCAGGAGCTGATCCGCCGCGTGGCCAGGACAAACGAAGCGTTCTGGTACTTCGACACGGAAGAAGCGGAGAGCAAGTCCGGCGGAACACTGCCGCCGCAGATCGCGCGGCCTCTGGAAGAGCTTCTCGACGAATCGCCAGCGCGCGTGCTGGCCGTCCTGCCGCTGCTTCCGCCGGAGCCTCGCGAACAGCTCAAGTCATGACCTGCCGCCACGAAACGGCGCGAACGTCACCGACCGCTCGGCGCACTGCTGCTCGAGCGTTTTGAAGCCGCGCCGCAATCCGGACAACTGCGACAGCGGGCCGACGTCGTCGCCCGTCGGAGTGCCGCATCACTCGACAACGCTCTGCAGCATTCCGAACTGCCGCTGCTCTGGCTGCTGAAACTGGGCGGCAAACTTGGCTGGCATCTGAAACTGCGGCAGCTGCCGCGCACCGTACTTGTGCTGGGAACACTGATCGCTGCAATCGTGGCTCTGATCGTTGTGCCGGGCGACTTCACCGTTGACGGTCGCGGCGAACTTCAGCCGGCAATGCGTCGAGGAGTGTTTGCGGCATCCGACGGAATCATTGCACAGCTCAGCGACAAACTGCTGGATCGTGAGGCACCGTCCGTCTCGAAGGATGACGTTCTGATCGAGCTGACAAGTTCGACGCTCGACTTTGAACTGACTCGCGTAGCCGGCGAACTGCGAACTGCCGAACGCAGCCTCGAAACGACGCGCATCGAACGGAACACCGTCGACGAGAACGATCCGAACTGGCAGTCGAAACTGGATCAACTGGCGGCTCAGGAGATTGAGTACGAAACGCTGATCGAAAGCTTGAAAGCACAACTGGCCGTGCTCGAACGACAGGTTGGCGAATTGAAACTCAGCAGCCAGATCGACGGGCAGATTCTGACCTGGGACGCGGTTCAGTTGCTGCAGAATCGGCCGGTTCGGCGCGGCGAGAAGCTGCTGGACGTGGCCGATGTCGACGGGGAATGGATCCTCGAAATCCGCGTCCCGGATCAGAACATCGGCTACGTTCACGATGCTCAACGGGAACTCAAAGCCGATCTGTCCGTCACATTCGTACTGGCGACCAATCCCGAGCAGGAATGGCAGGGAACGGTGCGTGACATTGCGGAGACAACTGGTTTTCATCCTGAAGATGGCTCAACGGTTCTCGTGACGGTGGCCATCGATCGATCGAAGATTCCGCCTGGCGAACTGAGACCGGGGGCAACCGTCATCCCTCGCATCCACTGCGGCACGCGACCGATCGGGTTTATCTGGTTCCACGAGCTGTATCACGTCCTGCGGACAAAGGTCCTGTTCTGACGAGTGCGTCGCGTAACGCGCCCCGTCAGCGTTCACACAGAGAGAACCTCGGCATGTTGAAACTTCATCTGCTGCTGTGCGGCTTCGTCGTTCTCGCCGGCTATCCGGTGCTTGCCGACGACGAAAGCAAACCGGCAACGCCCGACGAAATCGTCGTTGAACGTGCTCAGGTTTCGCTGATCGAAGAGGTAAACATCCCGGCCCGGCGAACTGGCGTCATTCAGGAAGTCACGGTTAAGGCCGGAACGACCGTTGAGCCGGGAACGGCACTGGCCAAGCTCGACGACACAGAAGCTCAACTGGCTGAGATTGAAGCGGCAACGGAACTCGCCAAAGCCCGCGAGCTGGCCGCAAGTGACGTTGAAATCACGGCTGCGAAAAAAGCCCGCGACGTCGCCCAGGCAGAACTGCAGCGGGCACTTGAAGCAGTTGAGCGTTATTCGAAGGCCATCTCGCGAACGGAACTCGATCGCCTGCGACTGCTGCTTGACCGCGCAGAGTTGGCAATCCAGCAGGCCCAACTCGCCAAACGCACGGCGGAGTTCGACGCCAAACTCCGGCAGACCAAATACGATCAGGCACAGCTCGACGTCGATCTGCACGTTGTCCGTTCGTCGGTTGGCGGCATCGTCGTCAAACGGAATCATCAGCCCGGCGAGTGGGTCGAGAAAGGCACGACGATCATGGAACTGCTGCGGCTCGACCGCCTGCGGTGCGAAGGCCGAGTGCTTCGGGGCCAAGGCTCGGCAGCGTTGAAAGGCCGGCCTGCGAAGATCGAGATTCAACTGTCGAAGGACAAAACGGTGACGCTGGACGGCGTCGTCACGTTCGTTGATCCTCGCGTCAATCCGGTCAAGGAAGACGTCGTCGTCTGGGCCGAATTTGAAAACCCGAAGCTGCAGATCTCGCCAGGCATGAAAGCGACGATCCGCATTCAGCCCGCCGGGGCGTCTGCTGAACTCGCCGCCCAGTAGCTCTTTCACGGGCTCGTTTACGCAGCACTTCTTCGCCGCTGAATTTATCGATCGAGAACCTGAATGACCGCTCCCCCAACTCGCCTGAAGTCGATCCGCGAAGAACGTGTGCTGGAGATTGCCTGGCCGGACGGATCGGAAACACGAATGCCGTTCCGTTATCTGCGCGGACGATGTCCGTGTGCGAGTTGCGTCAACGAATTCACGGGCGAGCGTATGGTCGACGTGCCGGATGTTCCTGAGGCGATCGAAATCGAAGGTGCCGAGCTGACGGGCAATTACGCACTGAAGATCACCTGGAACGACCGACACGACACCGGGCTTTACACCTGGGACCACCTGCGGGAGCTGTGTTCGCTTCGCGAGTGGGAAGCCTGACGAGTCGCGTCGAGACGCGTGTCTAAATCTCGTTTGCGTCTCCTGATTCACTTCCGCAGCCCTCGCCGTGAAGACTTTCCGGTTTCACACTCCGCCCGGAACTGCAGTATTCTGCTGAGTTCGCCGCCGATCGGATTGTCGCCGTCGGGCGACCTGGTGATTATCGTGCCCGCAGTCCGGTCGGACTGATCGTACCCATCACTTCAGGTCCGTCTCTGGCTGCCAGGCTTTCTGAAGAGCAATCTCTGCTCGCGAAGCCCGTCTCGTCACCTCAGCGAATTGATCATGATGCAAGGCAAACATGGATGGCTGCTGGCCATCGCGCTGACTCTGCTGCGTGCCCCGATTTGCCGGGCTCAAGCCGTCGTCGAAGAAGATGAGTTGGCTTCCTACAAACCCGTTGATGTCACATTTGCGGAGTTTGGTTTCGACGAGCGTGCCGTGCCCGGTACCTTCAATCTACTGTCCGTTCAGATCCGCAATAACTCGACGGAACCTTTTGAGGGCACGCTTACATTGCGGCGTCTGTTATCAGCAACTGGCGCCTGGACTGACGTTGAACAGGCGCAGCCACTGTATCTGAGCCCGATGAGTGTCAAGCTGGTGCAGTTCTTTCCGTTCGTGCTTGACTCGTCCGAGGAGTGGGAACTTCGCTGGGGCGACACACTCGATGAGACTTACATTGTCGAGCAGGCAGCTTTGACGAGCGGTGCACGGGTTCTGTTCAACGACCCGCATCGCGTCTCTGGTGTCACGCTGGGACTGAAAGGCTTTCGGGAAGACCACTTTCCTCCCACGGTCACGGGTACGGAAGGCCTGTCTCTGGCAGTGATGGATCACATGCCGTCGTGGGAAGAACCAACCAGACGGGCCTTCGGTGACTGGCTGTATCGCGGCGGTGTGCTGCATGTGTTGCACGACAGTGATGGAAACTTCCCGACTTTGCCTGTTGAGGAGCTTGGTAGTCTGAGCCGTCCCAGCCGCTATGGTTCCGGACGTATTTACTGGCACGAGGCGCCCCGGGGAGAACTCGACAGGGATTACGTTTATGAGCGGATTTATCCGACGGTTCTGGCGGAACCCTCGCTGGTACGACGTGGAGCGGAACGAGGCTTCGTCGACCCGACAACCACGGAGTTCTTCAAGGATCACGAACGCCATTACTACTCGTATTCAGACTGGGAAAGCGAAT
>JAPOLP010000779.1 GCA_029977045.1 Planctomycetota bacterium | reverse complement strand
TCGCCGTTGATCAGAACCGGGTGAGCCATGAGATGCTTTCAACTGTGATCTTGCGTTGTCAGATAAGGAGCGGGGCAGTGGCCGCGAATTCGCTGCGTTGCACTAGCGGGGATCGGCCTGTGGACGGGCCCCGATAAATGGATCAGCGTCGTCGCCGGAGCGAAGGCCGATGTGAGACAGAGGGTTTCCGCGCTGCAGCATCAGAAAATCGTCAGCGTCGCGATCCGTCGAGAAGAACTCGATGGCCGGCACGCGGCGATCGCGAGCGTCACCATCGGCGAGCAGTTCACGTTCTCCGTTTGCTGGATTGGCCACCTGGCTGCGGTCACTCCAGTTAAAATCGACGCTGCCGACCTGCGTCGACACGACGGGATCGAATGCCTTCTCGTCATAACCAGAGGCAATCTTCATCTCGGGGCCTTTCAGCCCGGCAAACAGGTTGCGGCGGATTTCAAGTCCCGAGCTGCCTTTCACCGGCATGTCACTGAAATGAATTGCGGCCTGCTTGTTTTGATAGAAGGTGCAGTTGACGACGCGAACGTCGCGCCACTCCATCGGTCCCCCAGCGAATGAAATGCCCAGGTCGGCCTGATCAATAATCGTGCGGCGGACTTCGATCCCGTGGGCTCCGTTATCGAGGAGCAGTCCGGCAGCCTGCGGGCCGAACAGACGACAATCCGAAATCCGGATCCTGCCCGTCGAGGCCTTCCCACTGGTCAGTGTGAATCCAACCGCACCAGCGTCAGCAGGCCGCAGATCGAGATGTTCGAACACAACGTCATCGCGCGCGACACCGGCAAGTCCCTTGCCGAGAATGCCCGTCTTGCGAAACCCGGTGATCACGGTATTGCTGAAACGCGAGCGGTCCAGAAATCCGGACAGCTCAACCGCGACGTCGAGCCCGGCCGCGTCAATCTGTGCGTTGTCGAGCTGCAGATTCTCGATCGAATCAACCCGGACAGCAGGTCCGCTTCCGGACGGCTTCAGCGTGAACGCGAATTCGTTCGTTGACTTGATGACGATGCCGGACGGGTAGGCCTGGCTCGAATTGTCGATGTCGATGGACTCGTTGAACGTCTCGCTGCCGGCAACCTCAATGACGACGTTGGCTTTGCGAGTGGTATCCGAGTAGCGCGACTTGTTGGCCTTCACGTACGCCAGCGCCGCGCCAATCGTCTTGTACTCGCGCCCCGGCCCAACGGTCAGCATTGTCTTCAATGTCCCGCCGGAAGCAGTTGTCGCGGAGCGGGTCGACTTACTGGAGCCGCCGCCTTTTGACTTTGACGGTTTCGACGACGACTTGGCCGACGATGCCGTTGCTTTCTTCCCGGAAGGTTTCGCGTCATTCCCTGACATCAGGAACCAGGCCGCACCGCCGCCGAGGATCAGCACGGCGAGCACGCCAGCGATCAGCATCGTCGGCGCGCCCTTCTGACGGTCAGGGTTCCGTCCGGAAGCTGCCGCTGTCGGTTGCGGCGCGGTAGAGGAAAACTGGCCAGCAGGAGGTCGCCCGATCGGTGGCTGCCCGAATGAGGGAGCATCAAATGCCGGGGCTGGCGTCGGAGCAAAGCCGCCGCCGACCTGTGTTGGAACATCAAATCCAGGGAATGCAGGTGTTTGAGCCGCAGGTGCTGCCGGTGCCGGAACGAATGCGATTGGCTCCGCAACCGGCGGGTCAATCGAAGAAGCTGGTGCGGCGACAACTGGCGCGGGACTGAATGCCGGCACTGCTGGGAACGCAGGCCCCGATGACGGAAACACCGGTTCGACCACCGCTTGTGGCGCCGGAGAAAACATCGGCAGCGGTTCGGGTGCGACGGGCGGCAGAGGAAATGCAGGCTCGGACGATGACGATGGCGGCACGATGTCCGCGAAGCTGCTGCCGGTCCCCGGCGTCACAATGGTGCGGTCGAGTTCGTCCGGGCCGTCGTCATCGGGCAGCAGTTCCAGAAACTCGTCGCCCGCGGGCCCAGGTGCTGACAGGTCGGTCACCGTTTGATCCGAAAACGCTGGCGCTCCGCCGAAAGCTGAAAAGTCGGGGACAGCATCTCCGACCGGAGCCTGGCTCGGAAGAAACGACTCGGTCGCCGTAAAGTCGGCGGCGTCGGCGAATGGTTGTGGAGCAGGAAGGCCACTCGACACACCGCCGAGAATGCTCGGAAACTCGTCCGGCCCTGCTTCAGCCTGCGGAAGAAGTCCGGCATCGAAGACCGGGACGTCAGCGGCAAACCGAATCTCGACCGGTGAAACAGCCGGCTCGACTTCCCGCACGTCGGAGGCTGCAACCAGCACGACATCGGACGACGCCGGAGCCGCTGCAGCGGGCTGTGCAATCGAAGCCGCGACTGGAACAGCAGCCGGAACCTGAGCAGTGACTCCGGTCGGCTTTACGGGCTGAGCTGCAGGCGCGGTTGCGACGGGTTTGGCCACCGGTGGTTGAGCAACCGGTCGGGCCACTGGAACTGCGACCGGAGGAGCAGCTACTGGCACGGCAACCGGGACCGCCAGAACCGGCTGTTGCGACGACGGCAGCCAGGCCTGCAAAGTGGCCGCGACTTCAGCCATCGACTGGAAACGCTGATCAGGATCGCGAGCCATCATGCGGCGGATGATCTCGACCAGCTTGCGACCTTTTTCCGTTTGCTCGATTTCGGGACGGAAGTCCGAGATCGGCGGCGCATCTTTCATCTGATGCGCCATCAGCCGCTGGGCGAGCGACCCATCCTTGAACGGCGGTCGTCCGGCCAGAGCGAAATAGATCGAGCACCCGAGACTGTAAACGTCCGCCCGGGAATCGACGGTGTGGCTGTCGATCGCCTGTTCCGGTGAGAGATAGTCGGCTGTGCCGAGCACTCGCTCGTCGTGCGTAACCGTCAGCGGCTGTTCTTCCGAGACCTCGGCAAACCGCGCGAGCCCCAGATCAAGCACTTTGACGACGCCCTGCTGGTCGACAAGCAGATTTCCCGGTTTGACGTCACGATGGACCAGCCCGGCCCGATGGGCGTGCTCGAGCCCCAGTGCCGCCTGCCGGAAGTAATCAGCAGCCTTTTCGAGGCTCAGTGGCCCGCCGTCGGTCACGATCTCCTGAATGCTGCGACCGTCGACAAATTCCATCACCAGAAAGTGAATGTCCCGCTCGCCATCCTGTTCGTGATCGACGTCGTAAGCGCGAACGATGTTGGGGTGGTCGAGTGCCGCGATCGCCTGGGCTTCCCGGTGAAACCTCGCGAGCCACGAGCTGTCATCAACGCGTCCGATCGGCAGCACCTTGATCGCACAGCGGCGCCGCATCAGCGTGTGTTCGGCGAGGTAGACGGAACTCATGCCGCCTTTACCCAGCAGCCGCAGAAGCCGGTACTTGCCCAGCGAAAATCCCTTGTGCTTGCCGCGCAGCAGCTTGGACGCCTGCCAGTCTGTGATCAGATCCTGCTCAACAAACGTCTGAGCGACCAGCCGGGCATCGCCAGAGACGTCCGGAAGAAGCTGGTCGATGGCATTCTGCAGACGCACCGGGTCAACCAGACCGCTTTTGCGGGTCGTTCGGACAAACGAGTCGAGACTGTAGTCCGGGGCGAGATCTGTGCTGGAATCAGACATACGGTC
>JAPOLP010000034.1 GCA_029977045.1 Planctomycetota bacterium | reverse complement strand
TGGGGCGGCATCGAGCCGTGCCCGATCATTCAGTTCGCGGCAGACAACATCCGCGACGAATCGAAGTCGCTGCACGAGAAGTTCAACTCGCCGTTTCTTCGAGACTTTCGACGGCTGGCCGCCGAGACAACGCGCGGCTGCATCGTGCTCGAACGCCCGGACCTGCTGGAAGAACTGGTCGTCCTGCACAACGTCCCCGACGCGACCGCACGGAAGACGGCGCTCCCGGAACTGCAGGCAATGGAAGTCCGCACTTCGCAGTTCAATCCGGGGCATGAGATTCCCGAAAAGAGCCTCGCTTATCGGCTAATCAAGCGGTTTCTGTTCTGCGACTTCGGAGCGTACCGAGGCACGGACCATTCCGAGTCGGCGGCTCCGTTCGTTCTGAAAGCTCGTGATGCGGAACAGGATGCTCCGCAGCCATCAGCAGTGGCAGCAGACTCAACGACTGTCGGCTGAGAGGTCGGGAACTGCGATTGCTGAACCGGAATGCGAACGCTGCGTTGCCTGGCCGCTCGCCGGTTCGCGATCGATCAGAAATTCAAAAGTGCCACGGCGGATTCGGTTGTCGACCGTGCGGATTCCTGTGATGCTCAGCCGTCACGATTGCGAAATCGATTCAGCGTTCAGAACTCACCATGTCATGCCTGCTGTTCCGGCGGGCGAACCCGGATTGGCTGCCCGACGCGGTGCTCCATCAGTCGTCGCTGGCCCCGCAACAATAACTGACTTCGATGGGAAATATCCATGTCTGAAGAAAACATTCCGCAGGAATCAGTCCCCGGGACCGAAGCTCCGCACGAGGCCGTGCCGACGCATGCTCACACGGCATCAAAGTCTCACGACGTGCCGAAGAAGATCTACCTGATCTCTTACCCGAAGCTCGTCTTCCTGTATCCGACGTTTATCGCCGCGATCGTCTGCGGCATCCTGACGGCGATCAACGGGAATCAGCAGACATCCTGGTCAGAGTTCTTCTCGCTGGTCTTCCTGGGAGTGATGACGCTGAACCTGGTCGTCATCACGTTCGACTTCCCGCGGACCACGTCGCTCACACTGTTCTTCTTTGTCGCGATGCTGATCATGGGGCTGTACCTGGTGTTCCATTTCAACCCGGACTTGGTGCCCGTTGTCGGCAACGTCATTCACTCACTGAAACCGTTTGCGAACTCGAACTTCTTCTTCCTGTTCGCGGCGGTGCTCTTCCTCTTCTATCTGGCGATCCTGGTCGCCGTCCGGTTTGACTACTGGGAAGTCGGGCCGAACGAACTGCTGCATCACCACGGTTTTCTGAGCGACCTGAAACGCTATCCGGCTCCGAATCTGCGGATCGACAAGGAGATCAACGACGTCTTCGAGTACGCGTTGCTCCGCTCCGGTCGTCTGATTCTGCACGCTCGCACCGAAAGCCGAGCTATCGTGCTAGACAACGTGCTGTTCATTAACCGCAAAGAGCAGATGCTCACAAAGATGCTCGGCTCGCTGCAGGTTTCGCTGCGGGATGACGACGACGAATAACCCGCGCGACGGCAACAGGCTCACGAAAGATGCGCGGCCTCTTCATCACCGGCACCGACACCGACGTTGGCAAGACGTTCGTCACTAGTCTCATCGCGCGCGAGCTGCGGCGTGACGGAGTATGCGTCGGTGTCTGCAAACCAGCCTGCAGCGGTGCGGAGCTGGTCGACGGCCAGCCGGTCTGGAATGACATTGAGCAGCTTTCCGCTGCCGCCGGAGTCGAAGATCGAAACCTGATCTGCCGCCAGCGGTTCCTGGCGCCGCTGGCTCCGCCCGTCGCTGCCGCTCAAGCTGGTGAGACTGTTGATGAGCAACTCTGCCGGCAGACCGTGAGTGACTGGAAAGGCCGCTGCGATCTGCTGCTGGTCGAGGGCGTCGGCGGCCTGCTCTGCCCGCTGACAGCGACAAACAGCATCGCGGAATTCGCCGCCTGGGCAGGCTTCCCGCTCATCGTCGTCGCGCGGCTCGGACTGGGGACGATCAACCATACGCTGCTGACACTGGAGTGTGCCGCTCAGCGAGGCCTGCACGTTGCGGGAGTTGTTCTCAGCGACGGCGACCGGCTTGCCGAAACGCCAGCTGGACAGACAAACGCGGATGAGCTGGCTTCTCGAATCAACGTCCCATTGCTCGGGATGGTGCCATTCGGAGCGGATTCTGTCAGGTTGCGGGACGGAATCACCCCGGCCAGAATAGCCTGGAGTGAGCTGGCGGATGGCCGTCCGCCTCTTTCGTAACCGAAATCCAGACCGCAGGACGGGCCACTGCCCGCGGAGAAGTCGATGGCGTTTGAAGTGTCGTGCAGCCAGTGCCAGGGCCGGCTGATGGTCGAACAGGCCGGTCAGGTTGTTGCCTGTCCGCACTGCGGAACGCACCTGGCCATTCCGGATGCCGAGCCAGCTGACGTCGCGACGGTCGATTCAACTGCTGAGCCTGTTTCGGAAACGCAGCCAGTCGAAACTGAGCAGCAGCCTGAGGTGCCTCAACCTGAAGCGACCGCACCGGTCGAATTCCCGGGGTTCGCCCAGGAAACGCAGGACGAGATTCCCGTTTTTAATCCTGCATCTGAAGGCGCCAGTCAGAACGAGCCGGCAGTCGAGACCGACGCGGCTCCCGACAGTACAGTCGATGAGCCCGCCGCGGCCGCCACTGCGCAGGCAACTGCCAGTCCGGACAATCCATTCGCTGGTGGCTCGCCAGATTTCGGCGTCGGGTTCGGTTCCGCCCCAGCGGATGGGAATCCATTTTCCGGTGGTGACTTCAACTTCGGTGACGCCGACGCCGGCAGCGTGACAACGGTCAGCGAATTTGTGCCCGCTGCTGTCCTGGATGATGGAACCGAATCTGACGAACTCACATCCCCGGGATCGCAGCCGACGAACGGGACTTCTCTCATTGCCGATTCGGCTCCTGAGCTGGGCACCTTCACAGCCGAAGCGTCAGAAGATGCTGCTGGTGTCGCTGGGCAGCTAACTCCGAGTGAGAACGGGACGGTATCAGCCGTCGACAATGTTCCGGAGCCTGTTGATCCCGCTCATACGGAGCCGTCCGAACCCGCCGCGTATCTGCCCCCGGCTGTGTCATCACCAGACAGCGTTCCCCGGTCGAAGTACATGCTCGTCCTGAGCTGGGCGAGTGCGGCGACGATCGCGGCACTGTTTCTCGCTTATCTGCTGACGACGTCGCAGACGAGCCAGCTCGAAAGCCTGCCCGACGTCAAACCGCCGAAGAAGGACGACAAGATCGTCTACAAGCTCGTGCCCGAAGAAGCCGCCATGCCGCCCGGCCATGTGCTGGCTCTCGGCGATACGCAGCGGTACGGCAATCTGAAGGTGACGGCTCTGCGAGTGACTCGCGGGCCGGTTCAGTTCGAGCATTACGACGCCAGCTCGAGCCGCACAAAAGACGACGGCCCGGAAGTCCTGAAGCTGTGGCTGAAGTTTGAAAACGTGTCGAGTGACCAGTCGATCGCGCCGCTCGACGAACTCGTCTTCCAGCGGGACGATCGCGACTTTGAAAACGTGCGGGCGAACATCTTCCTGGCACGCAGCTCTGAGAAGTCGAAGTCCGGCCCGCGGCTGATGGTTTACGACCTCAACACCGACGGCGACTGGAATCTGAAGGGCCAGCAGGTCGCACGCGAGATTCCGCCCGGTGGCCAGCTCGAAACCTACATCCCCACGGCGCCCGAGGGCATCAGCGAGGTGCTTAGTAGCGACGAGGAACTTGTCTGGCGAGTTCACTTCCGGAAGGGTTACAGCCCGAAGAACTACGGCGTCACGACAGTGATTGAGGTGACGTTCAACGCCTCAGACGTTATGAGCGACTTGGCTGCTCCTGCCGCTTCAGTGCCACCAGCCGCAGAAGACGAGAGCCACAAAGCCTGACGGCCCGAGATTGCTCCGGACGGACTCACGAGATGACCAGCGACGGCTCGCCGATCGAACTTCCCGAACCACTCGACGTGATTGCCGTCGGCGCGCACCCCGATGACGTTGAGATTGCGATCGGCGGAACAGTCGCCAGCCTCGCCCGGCAGGGATACCGGGTCGGGATCGTCGATCTGACTGATGGCGAACCAACGCCTGGCAGTCCCGGCCCGGAAGTCCGTCTCGAAGAGGCTCGCGTGGCTGCGGAAATTCTTGGTGCGGCGGTTCGAGTCACTCTGGACCTGCCGAACCGCAAACTGTTCGACTGCTTTGAAGCGCGTGTCGAGCTGGCGAAGGTCTTCCGTCGCTATCGGCCGCGGCTGGTGCTGGGCATCGCCGGCAAGACGCCGATGGCCTCGCCCGATCACTGGCAGGCATCGCAGATCACTGATGCCGGCATCTTCTATTCGCGGCTGTCGAAGTGGGACGATCAGTTCGACGGCCTGCCGGTTCACGTCATCGAAAAGCAACTCTGGTATCCGCTCGGCCTGCGGTCGCTGGAGTCGCCCGGAGGTTCAGGCTCGTTTGTCGTGGATATTTCGGAGACGATCGACCTAAAATTGCAGTCGGTGCGGGCTTACCGGACTCAGTTTCCGCCGGAAAAAGATCGAGTGTTCCGGCTGGTGGAAGGGCAGAATCGCTATCTCGGCTCGTCGGCAGGTTTCGAGGCCGGTGAGCTGCTGATCTGCCCGACGCCGCTGGGAGTCACTGATGTGATGCGGGCTGTTCTGACTTAGCGTACCGAACCGAGTTCAATCACTTACTCCTTTAGAACCCGACGAATTCCGTCCGACAGATTGCGACCAATGCTCAACCTGAAATTCGGTCACCTCAGCGTTACCGGCAATTTCCGCGAGAACAACGAAGATGCCTGCGCCGTTGATGATGGCGGTCGGTTCTTCATCGTCGCGGACGGAATGGGTGGCCAGGCGGCAGGTGAGAAAGCGAGCGAGCTGGCGACCGAGATCGTTCCCAAGCGGCTGCAGTCGCTGATCGACTTTGACGCGGACACGGGCGAGAAGGTCACGAAGAGTATTGATGACGCGGTGACCGAGGCGAACTCGGAGATCCTGGCACTCAGTGAAATCGATCCTTCTTATCACAACATGGGGACGACGATCGCGTTCATCGTCGCCTCTGCTGGAAAACTCTTCGTTGGCGGCATCGGCGACAGTCGCGTTTATCAGCTTCGTGGCGGCGAACTGCAGCAGCTCACGACGGACCACTCGCTGACGAGAGCACTCGTCGACGCAGGCACGATCAGCGAGGAAGACGCGGCGACACATCGCTACCGCAACGTGCTGTACCGTTATCTGGGTTCTAAGGAAGGCGGCACCGGCGCCGAGTCGAAGGAAGTCGAACCGCAGTCCGGCGATCGCTACCTCGTCTGCTCAGACGGTGTCACGGACGGAATTGGCAACGATGAAATCCAGAAGCTGCTGGCATCGATTGACGAACCACAGCAGGCCGCCGAAGACATCGTGCAGGCTGCTCTGCATGGCGGCTCAAAAGACAATGTGACCTGCGTTGTCGTCCACGTCGGGTAAGGCTCTCTTCTGAAGCAGTCTCGCTGACTATCTGTCGCGCCAGGAGAAGTCCGTCCTGATGTGCGACTTCTCGATCGGCTTCCAGTCTGTCTCTGCGTACGGATAGACGAAGTAATTCAGCGGCTCACCGGACTGCCGGGGGACGAGGTTCACATCGCGGCCCTGCGAGAACGTCACTCGGTTCTCTGTCAGATTGCCGAAGTAGTACGTCTTTAATTCCGGATGCTTGTCGGCTTCTGAAATGTCGGTCGGCACCCAGCCATGCTCGCCGGTGTGGAAGAAGGCCCAGCAGTGGTAGCCGCCGATCTTGCCGCTGCCGCGTTCGTCGGGAATGGGAAAGCCGATCTCGAATCGGGACGGCAGGCCCTTCGCCCGGGCCAGTGAAATAAACAGGCTGTGGAAGTCGGTACAGTTTCCGAGGCGACTGTCGCAGGCCCAGACGGAATCACCGTTGCCGTAACCCGGTTGCGACTTGTCGTACTTCATGTGCTCGTCAACGCGGTCGTACAGCCTGCGTCCAAGTTCCAGCGACGAGTTGGGCAGCCGCAGACCGTTAAGCAGTTCGAGCGGCTTGCCGGTAATCGGCACCAGTCGGTTCGGAGCCAGAAACTGCTTTCGCTCAGCATCGGCCAGCGACTTCTGCCGACCGGCGAGTCCTTTGACTTCGGCCCGAGTCACATCAAACGTCAGAGCGAAGTCGATCATCCCGGATGTCGGCACTTCGGTCTCGAACGACACCATGCAGTTTCCCGAGCCCGAATCCCGACCCGACTGTGCTGGCGAGGGCAACTGGGCTGAGACGAGTTCAACAAGCTGGTACTCGGTGCTGACCGGCATCGGCAGCCAGACACGGACTCGTGTCCCCGGTTTCAGGTCGTGAACAGTTCCGGCATAGCGAAACTCGAACCGCCTCAGCTTCTCGCCGTTCTGCAGTGAATCCGGTTTCAGGATCTCGCCACGCAGGTCGCACAGATGGCATTCGGCTTCCGGGCAATCAGACGCAGCCTGCGAGAGGGTACAGTAGGTCAGTGCAGCCAGAAAGAGGATCGAACAGACGGTCGTTCGCATGGTATGTCTCCAGTTGAGCGAAGGCTCACAATCTACGGAGACGATCGGTCAGCGTCCAACGGTCCCTGTGGCCAGCGGTTCCATTGAAAGCGGCCTTGCAGGTCTGACTGCCAGGCTCTGGAGACGAATACGGGCACACCGGAATATGCGACGTGCTGACCGGCATTTACTGAGTGAGCTGAGCTTCCGAACGCAGGGCATTTCCGCGTTCGAGCAACTGGTTGGCGGGAACAAGCTGGCGGGGGCGGAGCTTGAAATGGAACTCGTGCCGATCCTTGATGCGTCCAGGCGTGAAGTTGTCGAACACGAAGTCGAGCGGCGGGACCTGATACCACGGTCGCGGGATCTTTACGTACTGCGTCTCGATCTCGTAGCCGTCCTTACGGATGGTGACTTCTTCCGTGCCGTACCAGGTGAAATCGAACGACGCCGGCGAGTAGCCAATCTCGCGATCGCCGACGAGGACCTGCGCTCCTGGCGGATCAGTCCGAATCGTTGCCCGGCGATGCACACAGCCCGGCAGTGTCAACAGCAGTGCCAACGAGACGAGGCACTGCCAACGGCTCGGGCGGAAAGTTGCCTTCGCTGTCTGACGTTCTGCATTCCGGTGGCTAAAGACGGGCATGAGATTCTCGCGCCGAGTCGGCGCTGTAGAGTGGTTGTCTGAGATTAGTACTGGTCGAGACCCAGCAGGGAGTTCATCTGGCTGGAGTAAGGTGTTCGTTGTCCGAAGCGTGGCTCGAGGGCGAAGGCAACTCCGACGCTGTCCTTGCTGCGGTCGTATCCAAATCCAAAGTGGACGAGGAAGTCGGCGCCGATCCGGGTCAGTGTCAGCGTCTGTCCCTGGTTGAATCCGGTCGAGATGTTGATTGCCGTGCTGCCGGTCGCGACCCACTTGTCGCTCATCAGGTAGCTGGCACTGCCAGTAGCGATCTGGCTCTCAAAGCCTTGAGCCTTCACCTGTCGCAGGCCCGCGTAGAGGCTGCCGCGAGCGCTTCTCTGAGTCAGCACTCCGACGTTCCACAACTGCTGGCCGCCGTCGAAGGTGTCGTACAGTGCGTTCGCCAGGAACGCGGTGCGTTCGCTGAGCAGCCAGGCGTAGCGGGCGGATAGCAGGCCGAAGTCCTCGCCAAAGTCGCGGCCTACCAGAGCGTGACCGCCGGCGTTCGGGAAGAAAGCGCCTTCCAGGTCCAGCGTCATCCAGTCACGAATCCGCATGTCGTGCGGCGGCCCGACCTTCGTCTGCAGGCGGTGATGCCAGCCGAAACGCAGGACGTTCAGATCGTCGATCAGTTCGTGATACGGCACGGAAACCAGCGAACCTGCTCCGGACCGTATCGCGTAACGTCGCTCGTTCAGGAAATTCGGAACCGGGCCGCCAAACGTGTTGACGGGGAAGCGTTGCCGGAAGCGTTCCTGAGCGTCGTCGTCGAGTTCGTTGTACTGAGCGATCCCCGTGATGTCGTCGGTCGAGTCCGTGTAGGCGTACTCGAAGTCGAAGACCATCCGGTGAGTCAGACCGTTGAGATTGAAGATTCGACTGCAGACGTGCGGAAAGGCCCGCCACATCGACAGGCTGCCACGCACTCCCGCCATGCCGACCAGTCGCTGACGATCGTCGCCCGTCAGGTCATCACCCCAGTAGGCGGCTTCGCCCATGGCAAACGGCACAACAATGACCGGCCCAACGTTGAACGGCATCGCGAGTTCGTGCCGCGACATCGAGACCAGGCCCTCGCGACCGGCGTAGTAACCAATCGGAGTAAAGGTGTCTGTCGGATCTGTCGGATTGTCAGCGCGGTGCAACTGCGCGTAGCCCGCCGACGAATGGCTCGTCCAGGTAACGGGGCCGCCGAAGACCGGCTCGCCGAGTACGAACAGATCGCCCTTCGGAAACCACTCGGTGTTGTTTTCAAAGCCGTTGACCTGCGGCTGCGCGAGCAGGCTCCAGGACAGGTTCTGCAGCTTCTGTTCGAGGAACAGCCGCGTCTGGTTGTCCTTCTGCTGGTCAAACTCGTTCTCGTAGAAGCTCTCCAGGAAGTTCCGGTCGCTGATGTAGCCGGACTCGGCGAAGATCGAGACGCTGTGCGGGAAGTCGTGTCGATGCTGCCAGAAGAGTCGCCCGCGGTTTTCGTTCGGCGGATTCAGGTTGCGGCGATCCCACCCCAGGCGATCCATGCCGGAATCGTGGATGTAGTAACCGTGAAATCGACCGTCGTACGAGTCGCCCGGTCCGAAGATGTCGGTTCCCGAGTATTCTCCTTCAAAGCCGCCTGCCGGGCCGCGGCGCGACAGGTAGTCGATCAGCAGGCTCGAATCGAGGTTATCCGGTGAGTCGCGTGAGAGCAGATAAAACGGGTCCCAGGCCGTCTTAATGCCCGTGCCGAACTGCCGGTTGGTCTCGACAGAGAACCCTTTGATCGGAATGTGCGGGTCTTCAGCCGGGCCCGCCAGATACGGCAGGTAAAACAGCGGCGTGTCATTCAGAACGAAGCGGTTATCGAGCGTCGTGACCCAGTCGACCTGCCCGTCTTCAAACTGGCCGGTGACCGGATCTGTGTAGCCGCCCTGTGACTGCACCCAGGGATCTGTGACCCGAGGTTCGAGATAGATGTCGCTGGCCTCGACGCGGTAACCTGGTTTGCCGTGGTACGAACCTGACAGCCAGGCATTCCTGGCGTGGAATGACCTCTCGGTGAGCTGGCGGATCTCAGCGGCTCGCACACGAACAAAGCTGCCGGCCTGAGGCACGTACATCTTCAGTTCGGCATCGAGTAGCACGGCCCGGCGGTCTCGCGCGTCGTAATAGGCGCGGTCGGCCTTCAGCGTCGCATCGCCCTGGCGAATAACGATGTTGCCTTCGAGGTACACCTGCAGCGGAGTGTCCCGAGTCTGCAGCTTCTCGCCGCCCTGAGTCAGCTCGGCGAAGTCCTGGTCCGCAGTCCAGATGACGAGGTTGTCAGCCGCCAGTTCAATCGCGTTGGGATCGGGCAGGCCGTCGGCACGGGGCGAGTCGACGTTCAGTTTGATGCCACCCGTCCCGATACCGATCTGCTCGACCGGCGTTGTCGTTGTCGAACGTTCCCATTTCAGCGAGATCGGCTGGCCAGTTCGCGTGTAGATGCGGAAGCGTCGCTGCGGACCCGGTGAGTCTTCGAGCCGCCGGCTGGTGTAGTAGTAGCCGGGCGGCGGCAGTTCGAGATGCTGAGCCTGCCGCACCGAACCACTCGAAGACCGGCGCCGTTCGCTGGCACGCTCAAACAGAGGATCGCGAATCGGCTCGGCGTACTCGCGCGGCCAGCGGGCCTGGAACGTCGTGCCGGCCTGCGTCCACAGCTCGACGAAGTACGACGTCTGCGGCCGGGTCATGTCCGGTCGGATGATGTGGACGTCATCTTCGAGATAAACCTCGATCCGCTCCCGTCCCTGATGCTGGTTCTGCCAGATGACAAGCTGCCTGGCGGTGAAGGCCGTCTCGCCCTGTTCGACGCGACCGTTGCCGCGAATCACCGAGACGTTGGTGCCGTCGGGCGTTCGCCATTGATGAGCGATGTCGCCGGAGATGCGGATCGGCTGTTCGAGCGGTTTTCCCGCGTTTTCACCGTCCGAAGAGATGCCGGGGTGCTCGACTGCCGTGAGATTTTCCGGCGTCAGCAATGTGCGCACCGCGAGTATCGCCAGCGCCACCAATGCGCACTGAACGATCCGCCGAGACCTCGTGGGTAACGGGAACCGGCCCTTCACGGGCACTCCGGATTTGTTTGGAAAGGAAAGAATCGTTCTGTCGAATCCATTCGACAGGGCCAGAGCGGGCCGCCGCGCCAGGGGAGAACAGCTCGACGAGGCAACCCATCGGCCGGAGGGAGAGGCTCCGCCTCCGATCGAAAGGACCGGGAGTATACGAGTCCCGCGAAAATGCGATCAATACGGGGTTTCGGGGCCCGAATTGCGAGGTTCGCTACTCGTTTTCGATGCTCAATCCCTTTCGGGCCGCGATCGGCCAGCTGTGACGACTCGATCCAGTTCACTCTGAAGACGCTGGACGATGTCTGGCTGCGAGGCGAACAGGTCCGTCGTTTCGGCGAGGTCGTCTCTCAGGTTGAAGAGCTGGCCGGCTGGGGCTCCGGGTTCTGGTTTGACACGCCGTGGTTCGGAGAAGCCGCCGGAGCCGAGTTGGTCGATCAGTTTCCAGTCGCCGACGCGGACGGTCATCGCGCCGCCGCCGGACTGCATGACGAGGGACGGTCGCACTGGCTGGTCGTCCGACTGCTCGCCTCGCAGAACGGGCAGGAAGCTGAAACTGTCCGGGCCGTCTTCGGCTTTCAGTGGGACTTCGTAAAGCTCGGCCAGCGTGGCGAGGCAGTCGGTGAAGCTGATCGTCTGGTGCGAGACGCTGGCTGGTTTCACTCGACCGGGCCAGCGGACTACGAAGGGCATTCGATGGCCAGCTTCCCAGGCATCCGCTTTCATGCCGCGCAGGCCGCCCGAGGAATCGTGGCCGAAGCGTTCGGTGTCCTCGTCGTACCAGACTGGCCCATTATCAGACGAGAAGATTACCAGCGTGTCGTCACTCATGCCGGCTTTGTCGAGTGATGTCAGCACGCGGCCAATCATCGCGTCGACCATGACGGCAAAGTCGCCGTACATGCTGGCTCCGCTCTTGCCGAGAAACTCCGGAGCCGGCAGCCAGGGTGTGTGCGGTGCCGGGTAGGCGAGATACAGAAACAGTGGCTGCTCGCTTTGCCCGGCTGCCTTTTGCGCGGCGTTCTGAACGGTGTGAGACTCGATTACCGAGATCGCTTCGTCGGTGAACTTCGGCAGGACATCTTTCAGTTCGAGTCCCGGTGCAATGCCGCCAGCTCGCCAGAACGCTCCCTGGATCGGAGCCCAGCCTTCGCTGTTGTTCGCGGCGATCTGGTTCGTCGGCGGAGCGACTGCCTTGTTTCCTCGAATGTAGAAGTACGGCGGGATGTCAGTTGAGGCTCTGATGCCGAAGTACGAATCGAAGCCGCGATCGACCGGGCCGCCGGGCAGCGGGTTCTCGTAGCCGTTTGATTCGTCAAAGCCCAGATGCCACTTGCCGACCATCGACGTGCGATAACCGACCGACCGGGCCAACGAGGCGATCGTCATCCGGCCTGCAGCGATCGTCGCCTGCTTCGACCATTTGCCCGGTTGTGCTCGAAACGGGAACCGGCCCGTCATCAGCCCGTAACGCGACAGATGGCACAGCGGTCCCGGCGCATGGGCATCGGTAAACCGCATCCCGTCACGGGCCAGCTCGTCAATATTTGGAGTCGGAATCTTTGACTGCGGATTGAAGCAGCCGGGATCTCCGTACCCCATATCGTCGACGAGAATGATCACGACGTTCGGCGTCTCGCGGGCGGCTGCTGCTGACGCGAAGCCGTTTGTCAGAGCAAACAGCAGGAGCAGGCAGAGGCGAACTGGCGGACAGCGACGTGGCATCGGGCACTCCAGAGAGCGGGATGGGGCGAGGTTCGGCAGGTGAGTTTCCCCCTGCAGAATTGCGAAGTTGTCGTGTCCGGTCAACGAGGCCGACGCCGACGATTCAGAGACAGTCCGGTGCAGCTTTGAAGCCAGTGATTGAACACAGATGAAACACGGATTCGATCGAGGATTGCAACGCGAGGCGGTGCATCCCCTTGCGGTTTGTCATCCGTGTCCGCTGAGTCGTCCCTTTGCTGACGTCGATCGCTTCTGCTGTGCGAGGCCGCTGCTACGATCCGGCGATGACTCGAATAGCTCGACTGACTGCTTATCACGTGCGGATCCCGTTGAAAACGACGATCCGCCACGCCTCGCACGCGCGGCGGTCGACGGATTCGCTGATCGTTCGCTGTGAACTGCAGGACGGAACCGTCGGCTGGGGCGAAGGGCTGCCGCGTGAGTACGTGACCGGCGAGACAATCGAGGCCGCATTCCCGCTGTTGCAGGCGACGCCGCTGGCTGTGCAACTCGGAGGTGAGCTGTCGTCACTGCCTGACACCATCGCGATGTGCGAGGAGCTGCGGCTGACTCGCCCCGCCGACGACCCACGAGATTGCTTCGGGAACTCGATCCGCTGCGCTGTGGAGCTGAGCGTACTCGACGCCGCATGTCGGCATTTTGAGCAACCGCTGTCAGAGATCACTCGACTTTATGGACCGGCGGCGGGCGTTCGGTTGAAGCAGGACCGAGTTCGGTACAGCGCGGTGATCACGTCAAGTTCCGCTCGCAAGCAGTGGATCAAAAGCTGGCTGATCCGGCTGTACGGTTTTCATCAGACGAAGGTCAAAGTCGGCACGGAAGGCATCAACGATGAAGCCACGTTGCGGCGGGTTCGCGGAATCCTCGGCGACGCGATCGACATCCGGCTCGACGCCAACGAAGCGTGGTCGTGCGACAATCTCGAAGCGAAGCTGGCTCCGCTGCTGCCATTCGGCATCTCATCTGCCGAGCAGCCAGTGCCGCATGAAGAGGTGCGCGGGCTAAGCGAGCTTCGCAGCAAGCTGTCCGTGCCGATCATGTACGACGAATCGCTGTGCAGTCTCGAAGACGCCCGGCAGGCGATCGAGTACGGCACCTGCGACCTGTTCAACATTCGCCTGTCCAAGTGCGGTGGCCTGCTGCCATCACTGCAGATTGCCGCCGCCGCGCACCAGGCGGGGCTTGGGTATCAGCTCGGCTGCCAGGTTGGCGAGACCGGCATCCTCTCCGCCGCTGGCCGGCACTTCGCATCAAGCATCTCCGGCATCCGATATCTCGAAGGCAGCTACGACCGCTTTCTGGTCAAGGAACGTCTCACGAGAGAAGACCTGACGTTCGGTCGCGGCGGTTACGCTCCAGCTCTGGCCGGGCCGGGTCTCGGCGTAAGCGTTGACGAGCAGCGTCTGCAAAGCGTGACGGTCGCGACGCTGGAGATTCCAGTGTCCTGAAAGTCGTTGATCGCTCCGCGATCGAAACGCGACCGCTTCTGAATCGAGTCACGGTGAAAATGATTCGCGTTCACCTTACGGTGTGGCCGTTAGAGTGCATGCCAGCCTGACAGAACTGATACGTCGCATTGTGAAATGCCGCGATTTCGTTTCGACCGCGGAGCGGTCAACGACTTTCAAGGTAACTCTCGAACGCGTCGCCCAGTGCTCGAATCCCTTCGACCAGGGCGTCGTCGTCGATCACCAACGGCGGGCAGACTTTGATCGACGGGCGGTTGACCTGAAACAGCATCACGCCGTGCTTGACGGCTTCCCAGGTCAGATCACGAGCGGTCTCGCGGCACAGTTCGCCGGTCTGCGGATTGCGGATGTGGATCCCGCGTAGCAGGCCAAGGCCCTCGACGTCGGCGATCAGTTGCGGGAAGCGATCGGCGAGCTGCCGCAGTTTGGCCTCGGCGATGCAGCCCTTGCGTTCGGACTCGGCGATCAGATTCTCGCTGAAAATGACGTCGAGGTTCGCCAGAGCGGCAGCACACGAAACTGGGTGAGCGGCGTGCGTCGTTGTGATCTCGGCGGGAGGCAGCAGGTCGAGCACCTCGCCGGGGCCGAGCACCGCGGCCAGTGGTAGCGTCGACGTCAGGCCCTTGCCGATGCAGATCAGGTCCGCTCGCACGCCGTAATGCTCGTGCGCGAACAGCCGGCCGGTGCGCGCGAAGCCGGTCTGCACTTCGTCAAAGATCAGCAGGATGCCATGCTCGTCGGCCCAGCGGCGGAGTGCCTGGACATAGTCCGTCGGCAGCGGAACCGCTCCCCAGCCCTGCAGCGTTTCGATGAACACGCCGCAGACCTTGTCCGGCGTGATACCGCGCCACGCAAGGCGAAGCAGGTTCTCGTGGAGAAACGCTGGCCAGTCGACGGACTCGGATGCCTGGCCGGGCAGACGCGGGAACGGCAGGTGGTGAATCGCCGAGTCCGGTGTCGCGAGCCACGGTTTGCGGGCCGAGTCGCCGGACACCTGATGCGCTCCCAGCGTCCAGCCGTGATAGTCGGCCTGGTGTGTGAGAATGTGGAAGCGTTCCGGTGATTGCTGCAGCCCGCGTTCGCGCGCCAGTCGCAGAGCACACTCGATCGCCTCCGACCCGACCGTCCAGAAGTAGACCTTGTCGCAGTGCGACGGCGCGAGCCCGATCAGCCGTTCTGCCAGTTCAATGCGGATGTCCGAGGCAAAACTGAACTGCCCCATCAACCCGCCGCCCGACACATGCCGCACCACCGCGTCCCGAATCGCCGGATGCCCGTGCCCGGTGTTCGTCATCACGGCAGTCGACGTGAAATCGATCCACTGATTCCCCGCCCGATCCCGAATCAGAAATCCGTCCGCCGAGTCCCAGATGACCGGCGGCTGGTAACAGTTCACGACAGGAAACAGCGAAGCCGCCTTCCGCAGATCCTCGACAGTCTCCGGAGCCGGCAACGCAGTCCGAATTCGCCGATACGGAGTCTCGATTCTCGGCGTCGGCTGCGGCTCATGAACGAACGTGTTTGTCAAAACTGATTCAGCCATCGCTCCCGTCCAGTGTCCGAAACCAATCGATCGAGCCTGGCTTCAGACCGCAATGCACTATTTGTGTTTTGATCCAATCAGCCAGGCGATGAAGCGAAACAGCGATTTAGCCGCCAGTGAGCACAGTTCAGGAAGGAAGCTGCTGACGCAAATTGCGACGATGACGAGCAGGAGCAGTATGTTTATGGTCATCGAGTTGCCTTTCTCGATGATTCGCACCGAAGTGTCGTGATAGCTGCGTCCGTCTCGACTTGTTCGATGTCGAAAACGCCAGCAGCCGATGACAGAAAGCTGATGCGTTTGAAAACACAGTGTTTTCAAGCGTCAACCAACACGCTGTCGCCGGCTGCAAAGCAGAGATACCCCCACGGGGATTTGAACCCCGGTCTCAGGACTGAGAATCCTGCATCCTAGGCCACTAGACGATGAGGGCGTTTGATCCGGGAAAGCTCCGGATCGAGCGTTTTTTTATCCACGTTCCGGCGGCGAGACAAGCAAGCGGGCCCATGGCGGACCGGGTCGTGCAGAGCGGAAAGGTTTCCTGACGGAATCGGGCGATTTTCGTTCCGCAGACTTCTCAGACCGACTTGACAGCTACACAATCCCTGCCATAGCACACACGGGTTCGTGCTTTCGCCAGAACCTGGCCCCCGGTGTCAGTCTGTGAGACGTCTCTGACTGACTGGTTCTTCTTCGAGAACTGCTCACCGGCGCGGACCAGCTGCGGGATGGCTCGAACTGTGAAAACCTCGGCCCGTCAGGGTGTCGCTGTGCCGTTCCCGCCTTTTCTGCTGCCACGACGAGTCTCGTTCCGACGATCTCCCCGCCCGCTGACAGCTCCTCTGTGGACGACTCATCCGATCGCTGCGGTCCATCCCCAGTTTCCCTCGACTAACTTTCCGCCGTTTTTCGGCTGATTTCCGGCCTCACTGTGTCAGTCCGCGCCGGTCGCGTCTCTCAATCTGAATGGTTCCGCAGGTGGCGGTCATTCGTCAGGAGCCCCCTACTCATGTCAACTGTTGACGTTCCTCAGGCCGAAGCACCGGGCGCAGGCAAGAAACTGGAATCTCTGGAATCCGTCGTTGTCCGCTTCTGCGGTGACAGCGGCGACGGCATGCAGCTCGTCGGGACGCAGATGACCAACGTCTCGGCCGCGTTCGGTAACGACGTCAGCACGCTGCCCGACTACCCGGCGGAAATCCGGGCTCCCGCCGGAACGCTGGCTGGAGTCTCGGGCTACCAGCTCTGCTTCTCGAATCAGGACATCTTCACGCCTGGGGACGAG
>JAPOLP010000059.1 GCA_029977045.1 Planctomycetota bacterium | reverse complement strand
CGAACGATCGGCTTATTCGCCGTTGCTCGCAGGCGGAAATCGGTTTCGTTGGGCATCTCGATCTGCGTGCCTCGGACCGGGACGACGTCACGGAGCGGATTGTCCGGCGTCGAGTCCGGAGCTTTCATGCCGGTATACGCCGGGTAGAAGCAGGCGAGATCAATCTGGTCGAGCTGCGGCGGTTCGACGATCTGGACGCGGTAGGGTTCGCGGTTGACGAAGTCGCCGCCGTAAATGTGAAACTCGACATCGTCCAGCAGCCCGGAGAGCGAGTGCCGAAACTGACGCTCGCCGATTTTCGAGCACAGCACGGTGCCGCCGCCGCGACCGTTCGCCAGGCGGTAGCTGAGCTGCACGCGTTCGGGCACCTTGCGGCCTTCGTCGACTTCCATCAGCAGCGTCAGGTCGGCGCCGCGCGGATGCTTGATGAACTGGTCGTCGAAATCACGAATCAGATCGCCCGGCTGAGCAACGACGCGGACCGTTAATCCGTACTCGCGGTTCCAGTACTCGTCGTTCAGGTCGAGAAAGCTGCTCTTCCAGGTTTGGATGGTCGAGCTACTCGCAACGGCCAAGCCGCCGATCGACGCGATCAGAACTGCTGCCGCCGTGACCGCTCGCTGCAGCGGCTTGCGGTCGAAGACGCTCGACAGGTCGAGCTTCCGCGTCGCTTCGACGGCGTCCGCCACCGTCTGCCGCAGCATCGCCGCTGCCAATGGGTTCTTCGCCGAGTCGTCGCCGTTCTCGGCGAGTTCAACCGCCGTCACCAGGCGGTCATTGAGTTCCGGAAACCGGCGTTCCAGCACGAGAGCCAGCGCCTTCGCCCGGAATCCGCGCAGAACCCGCAGGCCGATCAACGAGACGAGCAGAAAGCCGAACAGTCCCGCGACGCCAACGTCAAACGCTGCTCGGAACCAGTACGGCAGTTCGAGACGGCTGACTCGGAACCAGAGGTGGTCGACGATCAGACTCAGCCAGAACACACCGCCGAGCACCGCGACCGTCGACGCGACACCTTCAATGAGAACATACCGCCGAATGCGTGCTCGCAGCTCGGCAAGCGTCTGCTGCAGTTCGGGCGGTGTTCGGTTCGGACTCTGCATCTGAAGGCGACTCCCTGCTGCCCTGACGAAATCGAGGCCACACAGGTTAGCTCCGGCCAGGGGTTTCAGAAACGGCATTGCGGCGAGATTGCCGTCTCGGGGAGGCCGAAAAGAAATAGCGGAGCGGCGCGAGCCGCCCGCCCCCGAGCACGCCATCGACCGGACGGCCGCGCCGTTCCGCTTCTCATCCGAAGCCCGTCCGACACCGGTTCCCGCTCCAGTGTAGAACCTCGGCTCGCTGAGGCATAAACTGTCTCCTATGGTCGGCATCCGAAATTGCGGCCATCATTCCCGCCGGATCGATCCCCGCCGTTCCCATCGAGGCTCGCCATGAACCTTCCTCAACTGCAACACCGTACTCGACGACATTTTCTGCGTGAGTCCGCCGCCGGGATCGGTGGAATGGCGTTTGCCTCGCTGCTGGCCAGTGAGAGCCAAGCGGCTCCTCAGGTGATCAACCCGCTGGAGCCGAAGGACGGGCACCTTGAACCCAAGGCGAAGCGCGTCATCTATCTGCACATGACCGGCTCGCCGCCGAATCTCGACCTCTGGGATTACAAGCCGGAACTCGTCAAGCACACGGACGAGGATTGCCCGCAGCAGTTTCTGGAAGGCCGCCGTTTCGCATTCACAACGGGCGTCCCGAAGTTGCTGGGCACGCCGCGAAAGTTCGTGCCGTGTGGCAAGTCCGGGATGATGCTCTCGGACGCGGTTCCCAACCTGCACGAAGTCGCCGACGAGATGTGCCTCGTCCACTCAATGCACACCGACCAGTTCAACCACGCACCGGCAGAGCTGCTGATCTACACGGGCTCAGCACGGTCCGGTCGTCCGTCGATGGGTTCCTGGGTCACGTACGGACTCGGATCCGAGAATGCCGACCTGCCGGGATTCGTCGTCCTGATCTCCAGCGGCGTGCAGCCGAACGGAGGCAAGAACTCGTTCGGTAGCGGGTTCCTGCCGAGCGTTTACCAGGGCGTCCAGTGCCGCTCGAAAGGCGACCCGGTTCTGTACGCGTCCGATCCGAAAGGCATCGATCGCGAGATGCGGCGGCTGAGTCTCGACGCGCTGCGGGATCTCAACGAAGCCCAGGCGAAGGAACTTGGCCATCCGGAAACGCTGACGCGAATCGCTCAGTACGAACTCGCCTACCGGATGCAGACGTCAGTGCCCGAGGTCATGGATATCTCGAACGAACCGAAGCACGTCCTGGAGGCTTACGGTGCTGAGCCTGGCGGTTCGAGCCTCGCCAATAACTGCCTGCTGGCTCGACGTCTGGTCGAGAAAGGCGTCCGCTTTGTGCAGCTCTTCGACTGGGGCTGGGACTTCCACGGAACTGGCGAAGGCACCGGTCTGACCAGCGGCCTGACGAACAAGTGCGCGACGATGGACAAGCCGATTGCTGCGCTGATCAAGGATCTGAAGCAGCGGGGAATGCTCGAAGACACGCTGATCGTCTGGGGTGGCGAGTTCGGTCGCACGCCGTTCCGCGAAGGCCGCACAGCGGCGAGCAAGGTGCTGGGCCGCGACCATTACCCGGACTGCTTCACGATGTGGATGGCCGGCGGCGGCGTCAAAGGCGGCTTCGAGTACGGACAGACGGACGAGCTGGGCTTCGGCGTTGTCGAGAACGGTGTCGAGGTTTACGACCTGCAGGCCACCATCCTGCACCTGCTCGGCCTGAACCACCTGAAGCTGACTTACCGCTTCCAGGGCCGCGACTACCGACTGACCGACATCCACGGCAACGTCGTCGAAGACCTGATCGCGTAACGCGTGCGGACAGTGACCAAGTCTGTGGGCTCGCTGCACTCGACCACAGCCACCCAGCCTTTTGAATCTCTCGGATACTCGCTCCGCTCAAGCGACTGAGCTGCGATTGATCCATTCCAGTAGTTCAGCCTGCTGTTCACTGGACGGCAGCCCCCAGGCTCCGTGGTCGCCCAAGCGGAACAGTTCGCGGGCGGTCGAGGAACCAAAGCGTTCGTCGATGATCTCGCAATGGTCGGGCGTGATCAGCGATGGATGAGGAACGCCGCAGACTCGGGACAGTTGCAGTAGCTCCTTGCGGAGAGTCACAACGTAATTGGCCAGCCGAGACCCTTTGTGCGTTGGGTCAAGCCCCCGCATCAGCCAGCGGTTCTGCGTCGCAACGCCCGCTGGACAGTGCCCGGTGTGGCAGCGCTGAGCCTGAATGCAGCCGATCGAAAGCATGGCTTCGCGGGCAACATGAAGCATGTCGCAGCCCAGTGCAAACGCGAGCGTCGCATTGGCCGGGAAGCCCAGCTTGCCCGAACCCACAAACAGCAGATTGTTCTGCAGGCCACGTTCAAAGAACTCGCGATAGACACGAACGAACGCCAGCTTAAACGGCAGCGCGACATGATCCGAGAAGACCAGCGGCGCCGCTCCAGTTCCACCTTCACCACCGTCGACAGCGATATAGTCAACACCGCGCGAACCGTCGGTCATTCGCTCCGCCAGTTCGCACCAGAAACCCTGCTCACCGATCGCCGACTTGATGCCGACTGGCAGCCCGCTTTCCGTGGCGAGCAATTCGACGAAGTCGAGCATCGAATCGACGTCACGAAACGCCGAGTGAGTCGCGGGGCTCGCACAATCGCGGCCCATCGGGATGCCTCGGATCTTTGAGATCTCCGGAGTGATCTTTGCAGCCGGCAGTAGCCCTCCCAGGCCCGGCTTGGCTCCCGGGCTGAGCTTGATCTCGATCGCGCGCACGGGATGTTCGGCAACGGCATCTTTGAATCGTTCGAGACTGAATCGTCCGAGTTCGTCGCGGCAGCCGAAATATCCGGTGCCGATCTGCCAGATCAGGCCGCCCCCCTGCAGATGGTACGGTGAGACGCCACCCTCGCCGGTGTTATGCAGGCATCCCGCCAGTGAGCAACCGCGGTTAATGGCTTCGATCGCCGGGCCGCTCAACGAACCAAAGCTCATTCCGGAAACGTTGATGACCGATTCGGGGCGAAACGCACGCGCTCGCTGTCGGGCTGCTCCCAGAACTTTGGCACTGGGCAGACGGTGCAGTTCGTCGTAGTCCGGTTCCCCGGCGTGGGGACTGTGTAACGGAAACGCGGACTGCTTGATGATCAGGTAGTTGGGCGACTGGTCGACGTCATTGTCCGTGCCAAATCCGAAGTAGTTGTTCTGCTTCTTGGAAGACGCGTAGACCCACGTCCGTTCGTCACGGCTGAAAGGCCGCTCCTCGTTGTTGCTCGTGACGATGTACTGGCGAAGTTCCGGCCCAATCATTTCGAGCAGATAGCGGAAGTGCCCGATGATTGGAAAATTCCGCAGAATGGCGTGCTTTGTCTGCACCAGGTCGAAGACCGCCAGCAGGACGAGAACGATTCCAATGCCAATCAGTACTTCCATGCGGATACTCGCTTTTGATTGTCGCGACCTTCGGTGAGACGGAGCCTATTTGCTGCGAGGCTCTACACCCAAGAGATGTCGAACGAAGAAGTCGCGGCGGCGGCGTTTGCCGTACGGAGATTCGCCGATCCCGTGCCCCTTGCCGGGGAAGACGATCAGCTCGAAATCCCGGTCCGCTTTGATCAGAGCATTGACGACCTGCATCGTTGAGGCCGGATCGACATTGCGGTCAACTTCGCCGACAGTCAGCAGCAGCTTGCCCTGCAGTTTGTCGGCGTGCGTTACGTTGGACTGTTCTGAGTAGTGCGGTCCGATGGGCCAGCCCATCCACAATTCGTTCCACCAGATTTTGTCCATCCGGTTGTCGTGGCAGCCGCAGTCGGAAACCGCGACGGTGTAGAAGTCTCCGAATGCCAGCAGTGCTCGTGTCGAACTCTGGCCGCCCGCTGACCCGCCATAGATACCGACGCCGGGGCTCAGATCCATGAACGGGTACCTCTCAGCAGCGGCTTTGATCCACAGGATGCGATCGGGAAAACCGGAGTCGCCCAGGTTCTTCCAGCAGACGTCGTGAAACGCCTTTGATCGGTTGGAAGTTCCCATACCGTCGATCTGGACGACGATAAAACCGAGTTCCGCGACCTCCTGGGCCGAGTGAAACTCGGAGAACTTCTTCGGCACGAACGACCCGTGCGGGCCGGCGTAAATCTTTTCGATGACCGGGTACTTCTTCTGCACGTCGAAGCTCGACGGCCGGTAGATGACACCGAAGATGTCCGTCTCGCCGTCGCGGGCTTTGGCTGAGAAACGTTCGGGAGTCTGCCAGCCTGATTCCTGCAACCGCGACCAGTCGGCACGTTCGAGTTCGCAGACGAGCGAGCCATCCTCGCCGCTGCGCAGTTCCGTGACCGGCGGCTGATCGACTCGCGAGTACGTGTCGATCAGGAAGCGGCGATCCGGTGAGAACTGAACTTCGTGGTCTCCATCGCCTGCGGTGAGGATCGCCAGGTCTGAACCGTCGAAGTTCACCCGACAGAGGTGCTGGTAATACGGATCCTGACCGTCGCGGATACCGCTGGCCCGGAACCAGATCTGGCGTTTGCCCTCGTCGACGTGCTCGACGCTGCGAACGACCCACTTTCCCTTGGTGGTCTGGTTCTTCACTTCACCCGTCGCGGAGTCATACAGGTAGAGGTGGTTCCAACCGTCTCGCTCCGACATCCAGATCAGTTCGTTCGTCTGATGTGACAAGTGCAGGAACTGCTTGTAGGCGTAATCGATAAATGTGTCGCTTTGCTCGTCGACAATCGCCTTCACCTCGCCCGTCGTTGCGTCGATCGAGAGGACTCGCAGCACCTGATGTCCCCGCTGGTTGTAAACGTAGAAGCAACGGGACGAGTCCGAGGCCCAGCGAACATCCGGGCGGAACATCCACGGATTCGGGAACAGGTCCGCACTGAGTGGTATCTCGCGGCGGGACTCGACGTCGAAGAGATGCGGAACGGGCTGCGGGATCTCGTCACCCGGCTTCAGGTAATCGTGCGAGTGGAGTTTCGGCTGAAGCTGATCCTCGGGAGACGATTCGACGAAAGAGACCTCGTGCGTTTCGCCGGCTCGCGTCCGTAACGCCAGGATCTTTTTCGAGTCGGGAGACCAGAAGATGTCACTCTCGCGGTAGGCGTTCGCTTCGCTGCCCTGCAGACTGAGAGGCATCGCTCCGTCTGCACCATTTCCGTTGCTCGCCTGGTCATTGCTGCCGTCAACCGATCTCAGATGCAGACGGTGATTTCGGACAAAAACAGTCCACTTGCCGTCGGGAGATTTCCGGCCCGGCTCGGAGTCTTCCGGGCCGCGGTTGCGACGTCGCGGTGGTTCGCCTTCGCGACGCTGTTCGCCAGTTTCGGCGTTTGATGCTTCACCTTCCACTCGCGAAATCTCACCGGTTTCCTTGTCGACGAGCCAGCGCCCGAACTTCGTGACCACTTCGATTCCGGCATCCCGGAACTCCAGCCGTTCGATCGGGAGCGCAGCTACCGACGCCGCTTTGTTGCGCTCGGCACTCAACAGCTCGGCCACCTTTGCATGGTCGAAGGCCGGTGATCTCGTTCCAGCTTCAGCGTCGACAACGACGAACTCGTAAGCCTCCGGGGCGGTGTCGACCTTGTACCAGAAGCGGTTCCCGTCGCTGGACCACTGCGGGCGGACGCGGTCTCGGAAAACCTTGTTTCGCGTCAATTCGCGAAGTCCGTTCGCCCGGTCGTAATCCGCCTGCGTGCCCTGAGCGAAGGCCGTTCGACATTCCACTCCGCAAAGCAGCAGCAGAACTGTAAGAGTGATTTTCAACAGGAGCGGCATCGCTGGTATTTCTCTGACTGTGATTCGGGGTCTGGCCGGCCTGTCCTCAGCACGGCAGGAGGCGAGTCTGACAGATCGTCCAACCAAAGAAAAAGCCCCCGACCGCTGGACGATCGAGGGCTTTGACGTCGGGTGCCAGGCCAGGAGGTCTTACGAGCTCGGCGGCAGGGCCTGCAGAGCGTCGATGATCGCGAGACTCAGAGCAAACCCCTCATTGACGACGTCGTCCACATTCTCGCCACTGTTGAGCGGCACCGGCGTGTCGTTGCCTTCCCCGCCTGCGAGTGTGTCAACGAAGATCTGAGTCGCGGTGTTCGGACCGCCGAGCAGATCGTCGTCACCGTCACCGCCGAGCAGAATGTCGTTTCCGTAGCCGCCTCGCAGCGAGTCATTACCGTCGCCGCCGACAAGTGTGTCCCGTCCGTCGTTTCCACGGATCAAATCGTCGCCGTCGCTGCCGGTCACCAGGTCGTCGCCTTCCATCGCGTCGATCGTGTCCTGGCCATCGCCACCGTTGATCGTGTCGCCGGACGATCCGCCAGTGATCGAGTCATCGCCGTCTCCACCGCGAACGGTATTCCGCCCCTCACCGGTATCGATCACGTCGTTATCCGAACCGCCGTGGATGTAGTCGTCCGCCGGACCGCCGTTGATCGTGTCGTTGCCGTCGCCACCGTAGAGCTGGTCATAGCCTTCTTCGCCGTCAATCCGGTCCGCTCCCTGGCCGCCGTCGATGAAGTCGTTACCGAAACCGCCGAACAGACGGTCGTTGTTGAAGCCGCCAAGCAGAGTGTCGTTGCCGTCTCCACCCAGCAGTTCGTCGGTTCCGATGCCGCCGTCAATCAGGTCGTCGCCATCCTGACCGGCCAGTACGTCATCTCCGGTTCCACCATCAATGGTGTCGTTGCCTCCGCCACCGTTGATCACGTCGTCGCCGGTACCGCCAGCAAACGTTTCAGCGGCGACGCCGCCCTTCAGGATGTCGTTGCCGGCGCCACCATCGATGTTAACTCGCAGGTTGGTCAGGTCCGCCTTCGTGGCATCTATCGTGTCGTTGCCGTCGCCGCCGATCAGGTTGAGCACCAGATCGCGAGCGTCGCGGACATTCAGCACGTTAAACGTGTCGTTGCCCTTGCCGCCGTTGACATTGACGATCGACGTGCCGCTCTCGATGGAGATGTCGGCTTTGGTCACGTTACCCACCTGGTAGGCAACATGCAGGACGTCGCCGTCACCATTGATCGTGAAGGTGTCACCGCTGTTGCGGCCATCGATGTTGAAGGTGTCGAGGCCTTCGCTGTTCAGCACAACGTCGCTGCCGTTGTTGTACTTCCAGATGATCAGGTCGTCGCCGGCACCGCCCGTGATTGTGTCGCGGCCACTGTTGCCGCGAATCGTGTCGTTTCCGCCGCCGCCGTCGATCGAGTCATGTCCGGCCCCGGCAAAGATCGAGTCCATACCGTCGCCCGCGACGATCGTGTCGTTTGCATTGCTGCCGCGAATCAGGTCGTCGCCCGGCGAACCGAAGATCAGGTCGCCGCGACCGTTCGTGTCTCCGTTCCCACCGATCAGGATGTCCCCATAAACAACTGTTGGAGCAGCGGTTGGCGTCGCACCGGCCCCCGTCGCGTGGTTTTCGATGGAAACGTGCAGCGTGTAATCCGCTCCGAATGAAATCGGGCCGTTGGAGATCCCGTTAGGACCGGAAACCGAGAAACCGGCGTACTCACTCACTGCGACGTAATAGGTCCCCGCAGTTGGGAACACAAAATCAATCAGCGAGTCGTGCCCCAACGGGTCCGACGTACTACCGGGATCGGTTCCAGCATCATCCTGAACAGCGATAACATTTCCGCCCGAGTCCAGCAGATAGAGCACCGAGTCGAACCCTCCGGACAAAGCACTCTCGCCGAAGTCGATATCGAAAATTCCGCGATCACCAGAATTGGTTACCGTGAACGAGTAGAAGTCATAGGAGCCATCACCGGTCCCGAGAATCGACAGGTGGGGGATGGCCGTTGACGTGTTGATGTTGAAGCTGTCGCCGATATTCGTATCGAAGTCGAGCGAGAATCCAAGATCATCGATCGGAAGGGCAGTGAGCAGTGTGTTGTTCGGCTCGGCTTCTGGAACAGTCAGTCGAACCGGGGAGCCAGTGTCTTTGGCCCTCGCCTGCAGGTACGCATCGGAAAGAGCCCGAGCTTCTTCGACCGTCATCGAGGCAGCCTTGTCGGGCGACAGACCGGGGAAGACAACCATCGGCTCGAAATCCGTAACTTTTGTCGTGCCAAGGTAGCCGTTGTCGTATGCCGACCCAGCAAACGTCTGCGTGTACCCCGTATCGGCAACCGCGGTTGATCCTGTGCCCAACGGCAGGAACGTTCCCATTGGCCCGTTGATGCCTCGCGTGCGGCCACCGCTGACATTCAGCAGGGACGAATTCGACAACGTGATGTTCAGTGAGTCGGCTGCTGTGAAATCGACCTGATAGCCCAGGTCGGCAAACTGAGCGATGGTCAGGCGAGTGAGCGGATTAGCCCCCGTGTTGAGGAATCCCGTCATCAGCTCGTTCGACAGAATGGACTCACGCCAGTGAGCATCGGCCGTGCCCGCGCCGCCCATGTTTTCGACAGGAACACCAGTGACGTTCGTGTTGAATCGCAAGTTGTACTCGTTGACCGCCATCTGCCCGATGAACTGCGGGTCCGGACCACCGGCTCCCGTGATCAGACCGAGGTCTTCCCAGATCGATCCGAAGCCCAGCGAGTGGCCAAGTTCATGCAGAGCGACATCGTCGAGCTGTCCCGAACTTTCCAGCGCGATGATGTCTGCTGTGTCAAAGTTAATCATCGCTGCGGATGGCAATGACGAACCGATGCGGACAGCCGTCAGGCTTGCATTTCCAAGCACACCACCAGGACCATCAATCGTGAAGGACGAAATGTTGACAACGAGGTCGTCGACCTGGCCAACGCCAGGCACGAAGACGTCGGGAATATCGCCAATGATGATCTCTTCCCAGCGATCAGCTGCCGCTTCAAAGATCGCCTGCTGATTGCTGGTAAAGACTCCAGAGAACCGCAGATCGATGTTGAACGTGTCAGCCGGAGTCTGTCCGGGAGAAATCGGTGCCGTGCCGATGTCATCTCCACCGAGTGACGAGACCGCATACGGGAGGTCGACCGAGCGGACAAACAGGCCCTGACGCGTGAAGACGTCGTAGGACGGGTCCGTTCCCGAGCCCAGATAAATCTCGTTGTTAATGACTGCCGCTCCGAAGTAACGGCCGGCGTTCAGGGTACCAGGCACAAACGTCGCAGTAATGATCCCCGTCATGGGATCGATTTCGTGGATGCGGGATCCGCCCGCTTCCGTCACAACCAGGCGATCGGGATTCGCAATCGCCGCCAGTCCGCCAGCCAGCGGAGAGACGGTCGGGTTGATCGTGTTGATGTCCAGCGTGTTGATGACCGTGTCAGTCACGGGATCGTAGACGTGAATGTCAACAGCCGTACGGTCGAGGATGTAAACCAGTCCGCCCAGCGAGGCCAGACCGTCGTAGTTGCCGCTGCCAACCGTGACCGGGTCCTGGTCCGTCAGACGTCCGGATGCTAGGTCGATCTCGTACAGCATGTCCGAGCCGGCACCGTTGATGTAGTAGAGTTTTTCGCCGTCGAAGGACAGGCCATCCGACGTGCCACTGAAGGCTTCCGGAGCGAAGAAGCGGAACAGCTCGTCGCCGGTTTCCGGATCCAGTTCAACGATCTGATTCGAACCGTCAACCGGAGTCGCGAACAGTCGGGCAGCTGCCGTGTTGACAATCGGCGCTTCAGTGTTGTCGTCACCTTCCAGACGGTCGCTTCCGGCACCGCCGTTGAGCAGGTCCATTCCGTTTCCACCGCGGAGAGTGTCGGACCCGCTGTTGCCCAGCAGCGTGTCGTCGCCATCACCACCCTCGATGATGTAGACACCGCCGCCGCCGAGAATCGAGTCGTTGCCGTCACCACCTGTGATCGTGTCGCGGCCCGAGTTTCCGACGATGCTGTCGTCACCAGCGTCGCCTGAGATCAGGTCGCGACTGCTGCCGCCAGTGATCGTATCTGCCCCGTTGCCACCGCTGATCGTGTCGTTGCCGGCGTTTCCAACGATGCTGTCGTCGTCGTCACCGCCACCCAGATTGTCGCGGCCTGTGCCGCCGATCACGGTATCGAAGCCGGCGTCGCCCATGACGGCATCGTCGCCCATGCCGCCGTCGAGATAGTCATCGCCGGCGTTGCCGTTAAGAACGTCCTCGCCCTGGCTCCCTTCGATCGTGTCGTTGCCGTCGTCACCACTCAGCGTGTCGTTTCCGTCCCCACCGCGAGCCGTGTCGTCGCCGCCACCCAGAATCACCAGGTCGTGGCCGTCTCCAGCGTCGACGGTGTCTGCACCGTCGCCAGCGTCGATCGAGTCGTTGCCGTCGCCGCCGTCGATCAGGTTCCGACCGACCCCAGCGACGATCTCGTCGTTGCCGTCGCCGCCCCGAATGATGTCATCGCGGTCTGCCGTACCGAGAATCGTGTCATCACCATCGTTGCCGAGGATCGACACGCTGGTCAGGTTGACGAACTCCGCCGAATCGACGCCACTCAGGTCGATCAGGTTGGAACCGGCACCGCCTCGAATATTGATCGAGGTCACCTGGTCGACGGTCACGTTCGCCACAGTCGAAGCGTTGACGCCGTTTTCGATGACCTGCAGCGAAACGCCGTCAGCCGGATTCGTCCGGACTTCGATGGTGTCGGCACCGTCAGAGATGATGCTCAATTCGCCGCTGATGACGAGCGAACTGACGCTCAACAAAGTGCGGGTCTCCAGTCCTTCGGACGGAGCGGCGGGTCGCCGGGCGGGTCGCCGCTTGCCTGCCTGATGAACGCGTTTCTTAAGAGCATCCAGCCACGAGTGAAGCTGCATCGTTTCCATCCCTGGAATCGTGTCGCGATTGAGGTCCCGAACGCCTGCCTCCCTTGGCGATTCCGCGAATTCCGTCCCGCAGAATCGAGGCGTTCGACGCGCCGCCCGGTACTGGACCGGCCCGCGCAACGGACGTTCTCTCTCTTGATCAGCGTTTCGCCCCCCGGAAATTCATCACGATCGATCTCACCCGCATAGATTCGCGCCCGAGAACTGACACCATCCGGAAGGTCTTCGCAGATTACCCGCCTTACCAGTCAGGTGACTGCGAAAACCGGGAAAAGCAGGTGATCAGATTTCTCCACCAACCGGACTGCACTACACGACTCACCCAACGCTTGGCTCACGTCTCGGCACGGCTTACTGTCCTCGACTGGTTTTCCAATCCACTTCCTGGACGAGCCTTCCATGAATCTCAAAGAGCACATTCGGAACATCCCTGACTTTCCCAAGCCGGGCATCATGTTCCGCGATATCACGCCGCTGCTGGCGAATGCGGAGGTCTTTCGCGAGGTCATCCGCGAGTTCGCGACCCGGTATTGCGATGCGGGGATCACGGCGGTCTGTGCGGCTGAGGCTCGTGGGTTCATCTTTGCGGCGCCACTGGCGCTCGAACTGAATTGTGCCTTCGTCCCAGTCCGCAAGCCGGGCAAGCTGCCGTTCGACACGACGGCCTTTCACTACGAACTCGAATACGGCACCGACACGCTGGAGATGCACACGGATGCCGTCGGGGAAGGCGACCGCGTGCTGCTCGTTGACGACCTCCTGGCAACCGGTGGCACGATGCAGGCCTGCGTGAAACTGGCCGAGAAGAGTGGCGCTGAAGTCGTTGGGGCCGCGTTCCTGGTCGAGCTGACGTTTCTCAAAGGTCGCGAAAAGCTCGAACCGATCGAGTGCTTCAGCCTGATCTCGTACGACGGAGAGGATTGAGCCGCGTCGCCGAAACCCGCGGGCGCGTGCGATCGATGCTGGTAATCGTTTAACGCCCAGCCGCAAGCGCCCGCTACCAGACGACTAACGCGTCTCTCGTGGCCGGCGCCTGCGGCTGGGCGTTAAACAATCCAAAGGACCCACCATGCGAAACCTGATCGCTGCTGTTCTTGTTCTGCTTGCCGTTGTCGGTTCTGCCCGAGCCGCCGACCGACCGAACATTCTGTTCTGTATCGCGGACGACGCTTCGTACCCGCACTTTGGGGCGTACGGTTGCGAGTGGGTGAAGACGCCGGCGTTTGACCGGGTGGCTCGCGAGGGGATTCTCTTCCGGAACGCGTACACGCCGAACGCGAAGTGTGCTCCTTCGCGGTCCTGCATTCTGACCGGGCGGAATTCCTGGCAGCTCGAAGAAGCCGCGAATCACATCTGCTTCTTCCCGGCGAAGTTCAAGGTCTACACCGAAGTGCTCGCCGAGCACTGCTACTTTGTCGGCAAGACCGGCAAGGGCTGGGGACCGGGCGTCGACAACGACGCGAACGGTAAGCCTCGGCAGATGGCGGGCAAGCCATTTGATCGCCGCAAAACGCAGCCGCCCGCGAAGGCGATCTCCGGAATCGATTACGCGGCGAACTTCGACGACTTTCTTGACACCGCGCCGGGCAAAGAGCCCTGGTGTTTCTGGTCCGGCGGATTCGAGCCGCATCGCGCGTACGAGTACGGAGTCGGCGCGAGCAAGGGCGGGAAGAAGATCACCGACGTCGACCACGTGCCGGCGTTCTGGCCGGACAACGAGGTCGTCCGCAACGACCTGCTCGATTACGCCTACGAGATCGAGTACTTCGACAGCCATCTCGGGCGG
>JAPOLP010000869.1 GCA_029977045.1 Planctomycetota bacterium | reverse complement strand
GCAGCACGTCGAACTCCCTGCGTTTGACGAGTTCAAACTGAGCCCCGAGCCGCACTCGCTGGTCGGCATTAGCGAGCAGGGCTTCAAGCTGAGCCGGCTCGCGCTGCGAAAACCCGTCGGCCAGTAGTTCCGCGGTGTCTCGTCGCACGTCAGAACCAGCGGCGTCGGGGACGTCGATTTTCCAGATCGCTCCGGTCTGGTTAAGCGGATACCCGCCGCCCCAGTCGACTCCGTACAACGCTCCGTCCGGTCCGAAATTGATCCCGACGAGCGGAACTCCCCGACCGATCTCGTGCTCGTTCGCGACTTTGAACGACGCTCCAAACGGCACCATCTGAAAGGCACGCTGCTCGCCGCCAGGGGCTCCGGTGAGAAAGAAGTAGCCGTTGTAAGCCGGGCTGAGTGCCGTGCCGGGGTTGTACGTGAACCCTGCCGGACCATTGAGCGAGTACGCCAGCGGCGGCATCAAGTACGCGGCCTGCCCGTCGAAGTGCGTGTTCCAGAGTTTTTCGTCGGTCCACGGGTTGTAGTCCTTGCCGCGGTACTGGTAGTTGCACCGCCAGCCCGCGTCTGAGCCTTCGACGATGTAGACGACCCGCTCGCGTTCGCCCGGCATGTCGGCATCGTTGTCGACGCCAAACAGATTGCCGAACTCATCGAACGCAAGCTCCTGCACGTTCCGCAGCCCGTGAGCGAAGACCTCGAAGTCCGAACCGTCCGGGTTGGAGCGCATCACGCCACCCTGATTCGGATAGTGAAACCGCCGGCTTTCGCGCGAGGTCACGCTGATGCCCTTATCGCCGACGGTCCAGTAAATCTTCCCGTCCGGCCCGACGGTCAGCCCGTGCATGTCGTGCCCGGCGTAAGCGATGTGCAGTCCGAAGCCACTCGCAATCGCTTCCCGCTGATCAGCCTTGCCGTCGCCGTCTGAGTCCCGCAGCTTCCAGACATCCGGAGCGATCGTCGAATAGACGGCTCCGTCGTGCCACAGAACTCCGGCTGCGATCCCGGTCACTTCGGTCTGAAAGCCCTCAGCAAAGAGACTCGTCCGATCCGCGATGCCGTCGCCATCGGAATCCTCGACGACGTGAATCTTCTCGCTGATGACCATCAGGTCGCGGTAGTCGCTGACGCCGTCACCGTTGAAGTCGTCGATCAGCTTTCGAGCAGACTGCTTCCCGTCCGCAGGCGGAGCGAGCACGCGGTGATAGAACGCCTTTTTGTCATCGACCGACTGAAACCCGACGTCATCCGGCACCCAGTCGCGATAAGCCCGGATATCCAGATCCTGAGCCTTCCGCCGCAACGTCTGCGTCACGTACGCCCGCCCCTGCGGATCAAAGCTGATTGCCACCGGGTCCGGCACATTGATGCCCCGGCTCCACTTCGAGTACTCGAGCGAAGCCGGCGGCTTGCCGCTGCCCGCAGCATCATCCTGAGCGGGAACGGTTCGCGCGCCACAGAGAAGCATCGTTAACAGAAAAGCAAAACGTGCCGGACGCATCAGAGTGCTCCGAATCGAATCAGGTCAGGGTCAGTCGGACATTGTTGCGGATTACGCAGGTCCGATGCTGCCTATTGACCGAATTCGGAGCTGCTCGTCAATCAAGCCGTGACGAGAACGGCCAATTAAATTGATCCGCAGATTCACACAGATGGACGCAGATAAGACAAAGCTCATCCGCGTCCATCTGCGGTGATTCAAGCCCGTGCCAAGCCGGCCAGGCCGTTAATACACCAGCGAGTAACCAAACCTCGCCGTGAAGCCGGTGCCGTACACACCGGAGCCGTGAACCAGGTACGACTTATCGGTCAGGTTCTCCAGCGACAGGCTCACGCGGTGCTGCTGGGCGTCGCCGAAGGCGTGGCCGGCTCGCATGTTGAGCGTGGTGTAGCCGGGCGTGCCGCCTGCCGGGATGCGTTCGTCGGTAACGTCGCGGACCGTGTCGAGCCGGTCCTGATTCCGCACCATCCAGGCATACATGGACCACCAGCTGCGAGCGTCGCTCGATCGCCATCGCAGGCCGAGCGTACCCTGGGCCGGCGGGATGCGGCTCAAAGGAGCGTTCGTCACATCGTTGCGACCGTACGTGTACCAGAAGTTTCCGTAGGTCGACCAGCCGCCGTCGAACAGGTACTCGCCGTTGAACTCGACGCCCTGGATGAACGAGTCCTGATTCGCCGAAGCAAACGTGTTGGCCGCCGCAGTGATCGAGACAATGTTGTCCTGCAGGTCGAGCCAGTACACGAAGGTCTGCGTCCGCAGCCGCTCGCCGTTTGTCTTGATGCCGACTTCGTAGTTCCGCGAGTGCTCGGGTTGCAGGCCGAGACTCGGGACGCTCATTCCCATCTGCAGCACGTTCGGGTTGTTGGCCATCAGGTCGTCGAGGTTCGGTGCCCGGAAGCCTTCCGAAATCGAACCGACGAGGTTCACGGTCGAGTTCAGCTCGTAAACGAGTCCGACCTGCGAGACCCAGTCGTCGTAGCTGGCGTCGATCGGCACGGGCGTCGCCGCGATGATCGGAGTGCCGCTGGTCTTGGCGTATTCGTAGCGAACGCCTGCTGTCGCGCTCAGGCGATCGGTCAGTGCGACGTCCCAGTTGAGGAATGTGCCGACTCGCGCGTAATACGCGTCGTCCGGCAGGATCGGGCCGCTGGCGGCGCCGCCGAAACGCGAGTCGATGTCGTCGTAGTACCAGTCGAAGCCGCCCGACAGCTTGCCGAGTTCCTCAAGATCGCGGACGGCGACAAGGCTCAGTCCGGTCGTCTCGACATCGGTCTCCTGCGTCCGCGTTGTCGGTAGGCCGCGAGTCTGAGTTTCCCGCTGGCGGTGATAAGACGCGGTGAACGTCACGGCGTCGATAAAGTCGAGCGGATCGAGAGCCTCGTACCGGATGTAGGCGAGGTCACGCTGCTGCGGATCAAAGAACCGTGCCCCGCCAGGCGTGTTGCTGTTGTTGAGGTCGCCGGGGTAGCCAGGGAATCGGTCACTGCGTGGCACGTCAGACTGCTCGAAGTGCTGCAGCGCGACGGTCAGCATCTGTGTGTCGCTGACGAGGTACCGGAACTTCACATCGCCCGCGTACTGCGAATAGTTCGTTCCCGGCTGGCGACCGAAGCCGAAGCCCGTGTCGAGATCGCGAACGTTGAGAAAACTGCCGCCGCCGAATGCCCCCACTCGGTCGACCCAGCCTTCAACACTCGCCCGACTGTACGAAGCCGAATCCGACGTGTTGAACGTCTGATGAAACTC
>JAPOLP010000030.1 GCA_029977045.1 Planctomycetota bacterium | reverse complement strand
AGTACCCGTCGGCAGTGTCGATCTTTCTGAAAACGCCGGACGAGAAGGTGTTTGAACAACGGCTGCGGGACCGTGGCACGGAGTCAGAAGAAGTCATTCAGCGGCGACTGGAAACAGCCCGCAGGGAACTGAAGTTTGCGGATCGCTACCGGTATCAGGTGGTCAACGATAACCTTGACCGGGCGGTCGCAGAGATCATTGACATCCTCACAGCGAGGGAGGCGGAAACAGCATGATTGAAGAGTTCAAAGAAGAAGAAATCGTCAACAAGGTCGGTGGCCGCTTCAAGCTGTCAGCTTTGATCCAGAAGCGTCTGGTCGCCCTTAATCGCGGCGCCCGTCCGCTGGTCGAACTGCCGACTAAAAACCAGATGGAAGTCGTCGTGCAGGAAATCATGCAGGATAAGATCTTCCTGGATGCGTCCGGCGAACTCGCCACGACCGACGAAGGTCTGCCTCTGGAAGCCGGTGCCGGCCAGCGAGACGCCGGCCCGACGCTCGACGACCTGCTGTAGGAATGGCTGAGAGCCAAGGGCTGAGAGGCACGTGCTTCTGTCTGCCCGGTTTCTGCATTAAGAACTGCGAAGCGGTGACAGCCTGCAGCCTTGGGCGTAAGCCCAAGGTTGCAGTTGGTTAAACAGTCGATTGAGCCGCGAAGCGGCGGCAGAGCCTGGCTTCTGTCGCTGCTTCGCGGCTCAACTCATTTTTGTCTGACCGCCCTGCATTCAACCGAATCCGAAGGCATTGGATTCACGTACCGGAGAACCCCGCCATGAGCCTCAACAAAGTCCTGATCATCGTCGGTGATGCGACCGAGACGCTGGATACGATGTATCCGTATTACCGGCTGATCGAGGCAGGTTTTCAGCCGGTTGTGGCGGCTCCGGAGAAGCGCAAGTACCAGATGGTGCTACACGAGATTAAGGCCGGCTGGACGATCACGAAGGAGTGGGAAGGCTACACCATTGACGCTGACATCGCGTTTGCCGACATCAACGAAGAAGAGTACGCCGGCATCCTGTTCTCTGGCGGTCGGGCTCCGGAATACATCCGGTACGACGAGAACCTGGTCCGCGTCACAAAGCACTTCTTCGCAACAAACAAGCCCGTCGCCAGTGTCTGCCACGGCGTCGAGATTCCCGCTTACGCCGACTGTGTCCGAGGCCGCAAGATGGCGACCGTTCCAAAGTGCCAGTTCGACCTGGAAGTCTGCGGCGGCACGTTCGTCAACGAGGCGTGCGTGATCGACGGCAACCTCGTCAGCGGCCGCACATTCCACGACAACGGCCAGTACGTCGGCCCCTGGATCAAACTGCTCGAAGCAGCCCGCGATGCCGGTATGTAAATGGTGAAGTGGGAGTTTGCCACATCCGTCGTCGTCAGCACCGGCGGTGACTTCGTCAGCATAGTCCCGCAGACCGGTTGCTTTGTGGTGGAGCCCTCGCGAGTTCGTTTCAGCACGAATGACCGATGCGGATGCTATCAGGCCGGTGATGTTCCCATTGTCTCAGCGTGCTCGTTACCTGGGCCGTACAGCAGCCAGTAGATGACCGGGACGATGATCATCGTGAAGACCGTCGACGTCAGCAGTCCGAAGATGATCGCCCAGGCAAGGCCGGAGAAGATTGGGTCGAGTGTGATCACCCAGTTGCCCAGCAGCGTCGTCCCGGCGGTCAGCAGGATGGGTCGCGTACGCACGGCGACACTGCGGATGATCGCTTCGCGGAGACTCAAGCCTTCGGCCTGTCCGAGATGGATAAAGTCGATCAGCACGACCGAGTTCCGGATGACGATCCCGGCCAGAGCGATCATGCCGATCATCGCCGTCGCGGTGAAGAAGACCGGATTCTGAAAGCCGTCGATCGGTTCGTTGACGATCAGGTTCAGCAGCCAGAAACCCGGCATGATGCCAATCAGCGTCAGCGGGATCGCGAGCATGATGATCACCGGCAGCACTCGCGATCCGGTCTGGAACATCAGGATCATGAAGATGCCGGCCAGAGCTGCGCCGAATGCGAGACCCAGATCGCGGAAAACGTCCAGCGTGATCTTCCACTCGCCTTCGCCCGCCCACTCGACACGAATCCCTTCGGGTAGCGACCACGGTTCTCCGCCGCCGGGATCGCCCCACGTTCGGGATTCGAGTGGCCGAGACGCGATCCTCGTCGAGTCACGGTCGAGTTGCATGTCGACGATCGCGTCCGCCGGTGACCGGCCCGCGACTTCGCCATACACAAACGCGACGCGTTTCAGATTCTTGTGATAGATCGTTTTGTCGTCGGTCTTCTGGTGAAACTCGCCGAGCGCTCCGAGCTGCACAACCTGACCGCCTTCGCCTCGCACATAGATCTCTTCGAGGTCGTCGATCGCCGATCGCTGCCACGTCGGCAATCGAAGTTGCACCGTCAGCGGTTCGACTTCCTGCGGCAGGTGCAGCACTGTGGCGGGCAGGCCATCAAGAGCCAGGCTCATCGTCCGGGCAATCGTGTCCGTGCTGATGCCTGACAGAGCGGCCTTCGGTTTGTCCGTTTCAAACTGCCAGACGGTCTGATCGTCTTCGCCGCTGATATCGACATCGACGATTCCCGGCTCCGTTCTCATCCGGTTGGCCAGAATCCGCGACGAAGCAATCAGCCGGCTGTAACTCACGTCATCGGGGCCGTAGATCTCGGCGGTAATCGTTGCCAGCACCGGCGGTCCGGGCGGGACTTCAACCAGCTTGATGTTCGCTCCGTGCGGCTCGGCGACTTTCGCAAGTCCGTTGCGGATGCGCAGAATCATTTCGTGCGACTGCTGTACTCGGAAGTCCTTCGACGCCAGGTTCACTCGAATGTCGGCGACGTTCGAGCCGCGGCGCATGAAGTAGTGCCGCACCATCCCGTTGAAATCCATCGGCGATGCCGTGCCGACGGTCACCTCGTAATCGCGAACCTCAGCCTCACCAGCAAGATGCCGTCCAAGCTCTCGCGTGACAGCGTCGGTTCGTTCGAGTGTCGAGCCTTCCGGCATATCGACGATGATCTGGAACTCGTTCTTGTTGTCGTACGGCAGCATCTTCAACGGAACGAGCCGCAGCGCTGGCAGCAGCGTCGCTCCGGCGAGCAGGACCAACGTCCCGCCGAGCACGCTCCAGCTCACCCAGCGACGGTCGAGCATCGGCGTCAGCAGCCAACGGAAGAACCGGTACATCGGTCGTTTCGCAATGTCGAACTCGTCGGATGAGTCCGGTTGTTCCATCAGCTTTCGCAGCGCGACCATTGCCAGCCACGGCGTCAGCACGAAGGCAACGAGCGTTGAGATCGACACTGTCAGCGGCACGTTGAGCGCCATCGGGGCCATGTACGGCCCCATCATGCCGGTGATAAACGCCAGCGGAAGGAAGCTCGCGATGATGGCCAGCGTCGACAGAATCAACGCCGGTCGGACTTCCTGAATTTCCCGCAGCACGGATTGCTTCGGTGGCAGAATCCGCTGGCTGAAGTAGCGGGCGATGTTTTCCACGTCGGTGATCGGATCGTCGACCAGCAGCCCGAGGGCGAGGATCAGCGCGAACATCGTCACGCGGTTGATCGTGTAGCCGGCGATCATGTTGATGAACAGCGTCAGGCTGTAGCAGACGGGAATCGCCAGCGCGATGACCAGTGCCGCTCGCCAGCCGAGGAAGACTCCGATAAACGCGATGACGGTCAGCACGGCGACGGCCAGACCCTCGACGAGCTCGTTGACCTTGTCGTTCGCCGTCTCGCCGTAATCACGCGTGATCTGGTAATGCACGCCGTCCGGCAGCAGTGACTGCTGCAGTTCTTCGAGCCGCTTCTTGACGTCGTCCGCGACCCAGACCGCGTTTGTACCTTTTCGTTTCGCGACAGCAATCTGCACGGCGGGATAGACGTCGCCGGCTGCTGCGTCTGTGCCCGAAGCGTCACCTTTCGCCGCAGGACCGAACCCGATCCACGAGTAGCTTTCCGCTTCAGCAGGACCGTCGCTGATATTCGCGACGTCCTGCAGATAAACCGGCCGACCGTCAGCGACCGACACGACCAGCCGATTCAAGTCAGAGGCGTCACGGATAAACGTCCCGGCATCAACCAGAAACCGCTGCTCCTGCTGATCGAACCCGCCCGCTCGCTGATTGACGTTGCTCGCCTGCAGCGCCGCGGCTACCTGCAACGGCGAAACCTGGCGAGCGGCCAGCGCTGCCGGATCAAGCTCGACACGAATCTGCCGAGGCCGTCCGCCGACCAGCGAGACGCGGTTAGTGTCGGGAATGGCCTGCAGTTCGTTCTGAATCTGCTCGGCCAGCCGCCGCAATTCATGGTCACCGTACAGGTCCGTGCGATCGGTCCAGAGCGTCGCAATCACAATCGGGACGTCGTCGACTTCGACCGGTTTGATTACCCAGTTCTGCACGCCAGGCGGAATCAGATCGGCGTTGGAGTGCACCTTGTTGTAAAGCTTGATCAGCGAGTCCTCGCGGTCCTCGCCGACGTAGAACCGCACGGTGACGACAGACTGGCCAGACCGCGACATCGAGTAAACGTACTCGACCCCGTCGATCTGGTAGAGCAGTTTTTCAAGCCGCGACGTGACCTGCTGCTCGACCTCTTCCGCCGAAAGTCCCGGAGCGGAAACGAGCACGTCGGCCATCGGCACGACGATCTGCGGCTCCTCTTCACGAGGCGTCAGCCACAAAGCAACGCCACCAAGAATCAGTGAGACGATCGTCAGCAGAATCGCGATATCGCCTCGCAGGAAGACCTCGACGATCCGGGTCAGAAACGGCATCTGTTCGTCGGGCACATTGTTGTTCGTCTGGTCGTTCATGGTCCGACCTCCGTGTCGGCTGTAGCGGATGGCTCAACGGACTGGGAGTGCAGCACAACTCGTTCGCCAGCCTGCAGGCCGCTGAGGACTTCGACTCGACCAGGCATACCGACTCGACCGGTGCGGATCATGCGGCGGTCGATGGTGCCGTCGTCGCGGACGACTTCGACGAACTGCAACTGGCCGATTTCCTGAATCGAGTCCGTTGCCAGGCAAAGGTGTCGACGTTCGCCCGCCGGAATCAGCAGGCGGCCAAACATCCCTTCATACAGGTCGGCAGTTCTCGGCAGCGTTGCTTTGACGAGAAACGATCGACTCGGCGCGTCGGCCTGCGGAACGATCTCGTCAACGGTGGCTTCAACGTCGCGGTCGACTGCGTCAACGTGAACGGTCAGCGTGTCGCCGGGTTTCAGTTTGACGGCCAGGCGTTCGAGGACGGGTGCCTCAAGCCGCAGTGATGCTGCGTCGTAAATCACGAGCAGTGGCTCACCGGGCCGCGCGGTGTTGCCGGGTTCGGCGAGGCGGTCGACAACTCGGCCAGCTCGCGGAGCACGAATCTCGGCGTACGACAGAACGATGTTCGCTTCTTCGAGTGCCTGCTTCGCGCGTTTCTCTTCAGCGGTCGCGACGTCCAGTGCCGCTCGCGAATCGTCGAGGTCTGATTTCGTTGCCACGTTTTGCTTGAAGAGGTTCTCGACGCGAGCGAAGTCGGTTTCTGCCTGACGCCGGCTGGCTTCCGCTGAGAGAACCGCCTGCTCGGCCTGCTTGACTCGCGCGGTGAACTCGGCAGCGTCGAGCTTGATGAGCACGGCACCTGCCGACACGAGGTTCCCCGCCGAGACGGCCACCGATTCGATCCGGGCCAGAACGCGAGCGGAAACTTCCGCCCGCCCGGCGGCCTTCAGAGTTCCGACGGCCTCTTCGATGTAAGCCTTCCGAACTTCGTGGACGACGTCGATCTTCTGGTCGGCTTCCAGACGCCGTTCGACATCGGCCACCCGGCCCGGCTCAATCTTGTCGGTGAAGCTCCCGGCGAGCCACGCGATCACAAGCCCCAGACCGGCGAGTCCGGCAACGACGGGAACCACGGTTTTGAAAAACGCTCGAACGACGGAAGCCAGGCGTTGGCTGTTCATGGCGGTCTCCTTGCCCTGAGATTGCGACGAGCTTAAGCAACCACCGTGCCGGTTCGGAATTCACTGGCGACGTGATCGCGTTTAAAGTTCCTTTGTCGCAGGTCGTGCCGGCCAGATCAGCTCCTGATTCAGACCGAACAGTTCTCCAATGGCGAAAGAGAAGAACATCACGGATCGTCATGGTCGCGTCTGGACGGTGTCCAGGGTCGCGGACGAGGATGCTGAAAAGGCCGATTTTCGGTTCTGGTATGAGCAGATGACGCCGGCTGAGCGGGTGCTTGCCGTCTATTCCGCTCTGGAGTCCAGCCTGAAGGCGCAGGGGATCAATGCCGTACCCCGATTTCGAAGAGTTCATCGCCGCGTTAAATGCCCGTGGAGCCAGGTACCTGATTGTGGGGGCTCACGCACTCGCGCATCACGTCAGGCCAAGGGCGACGAAGGATCTCGATCTGCTGATTGATCCGTCGAGCGCCAACGCGAAGCGGGTGCTTGATGCCATTCGAGACTTCTTTGGCGGCGCCGAACTCGGCTACTCCGTTGACGATCTGACCGAACCGGGCTGGCATGTCCAGCTCGGCGTCGCACCGGTCAGGATCGACCTGCTCACAAGTCTGCTCGGCTGCCCGAAGTTTTCGACGCTCTGGCGGCAGCGCGTGACGTCGGAGTTCGGGAACGAGACTGCTCAGTACCTCGGCCTGAAGCACCTGATGCAGGCGAAGGAAGCGGCCGGACGTCCTCAGGACCTCGCAGATCTCCACGAGCTGAAGAAGCTCAAGGGTTGAGTTGCCGGCCATCAAAGCTGAATGATAGCGCTAACCATGCGCTATCTCTCGCTGCAGTTGTTAGCGCTAACACTTTTTGGCGTCGGCAGACGCTCGATTGAACCCTGAAAAGTTGTAAGTCACTTTACCCAAGTGTGTTGCAGCCAACCTCAGGTGATTTGGCACGCTCGCTGCTGTAGCTGGATCGCGTTACCCGGAAACGGGATTCAGACACAAGGAGAACGAGAGATGCACCTCAAACAGTATTACCTCGGCTGCCTGGCACACGCGTCCTACATGATCGCCGACGAGCGAACGGGACTGGCGGCGGTTGTCGATCCGCAGCGGGATATCGATCAGTACATCGCCGACGCCGAAGCGAACGGCTGGAAGATTCAGTATGTCTTCCTGACGCACTTTCATGCCGACTTCCTCGCCGGGCATATCGAGCTGCGGGAGAAGACCGGGGCTCACATTTACCTGGGTGATCGGGCCGATGCCGAGTACGACTTCAACGCGGTCAAGGATGGCGACGTTGTCGAGTTCGGCGATGTCCGCATGACGGTCCTCGAAACTCCCGGCCATACGCCCGAGGGGATTTCGATCCTCGTTTACGATCTCAAGGCCAGCGACACGCAGCCGCATTCGGTGCTGACCGGCGACACGCTGTTCATCGGCGACGTTGGCCGGCCCGACCTCCTGGCGTCGATCGGCGTTACTGCCGACGAGCTGGCGGACATGCTTTACGACTCAGTCAACCGGCTGAAGGAACTGCCGGACGCGACGCTGGTTTATCCAGCTCACGGAGCGGGATCGATGTGCGGCAAGTCGCTGTCGAAAGAGACGGTGTCGACGATCGGTGAGCAGAAGAAGTTCAACTACGCCCTGCAGCCGATGTCGCGGACCGAGTTCATGGCGCTTGTCACGGCGGATCAGCCGGAAGCTCCGGACTACTTCGTTCACGACGCGATCCTCAATCGCAAGGACCGCAGCAGTCTCGACGAGACCCTGCAGAAGTCGCTGAAGCCGCTGTCCGTCGACGACGTGCTGCGATTGCAGAACAGCGGTGCTCAGGTTGTCGACGTTCGCGACGCTGCGGATTACGAAGGTGCTCATCTTCGCAACGCGACGAACATCGCACTCGACGGCAAATACGCGACGTGGTGCGGAACCGTGCTCAGTCAGGATCGTCCGATCGTCGTTGTCGCGGAATCCGGCGGAGAAGAAGAAGCCGTTACGCGTCTGGGCCGAATCGGCTTTGACAACGTGGTCGGATTCCTCGGCGGCGGAATGGGAAGCGTTGGCAACCGGCTCGACATTCTGGCTCGCACGGAACGGATCACGGCGGCGACGCTGGCCGATCAGGTCGAGTCCGGAGTCGTGGCGATGGTCGTCGATGTGCGAACGGAAAAAGAATGGCAGGCCGGACACGTTGACGGCAGCGTCAACATTCCGTTGAACCACCTGGTAGACCGCGTTGGTGAACTGCCACAGGAAACGCCATTCGTCGTTCACTGCGAAGGCGGTTACCGGTCGGCCATCGCGGCCAGCCTGCTCGAACAGGCCGGCTTCGACAACGTGGTCGATCTGGTGGGTGGCTTCAAAGCCTGGAAAGCACACCAGCTCCCAGAAGGCGAGACGGCGACAACCGGCTGCATGGCTCAGATGGCCTGAGCAGCTGATTAACTGAAAACAACGGGCATACGCGGGCAATCAAGAGACCTCGGGATGGGAAGGCTGACTACCAGTTGGAACGGATATTTGCCCGATCCGTTTCAGCAGCGGACAATGCTCCGTGTGTCAGCCTTCCCTTACCCGGACATTCAAGGAGAACTGGTCGATGACCACTGCGACGACATTCAAGACGATTACCTGTCGCGAACTGAATGAGCTTTGCCAGTCCGGCCAGAACGTCGATCTGATCGACGTTCGGACGCCGGTTGAATTTCGGGAAGTACACAGCATCCATGCCCGGAACGTTCCGCTGGACTCGCTGAAGCCGAATGCCGTGATGACAGCTCGTGGAGCCGCTGCCGAGCAGCCGCTGTACGTGATCTGCCGCTCGGGCAACCGCAGCAGTAAAGCGTGCGAGGCATTTGTGGCGGCGGGCTTTACGAACATCGTCAACGTCGAAGGCGGAACGAAGGCCTGGGACGAAGCCGGCTACAGCGTCAAACGCGGCAAAAAGGCGATGTCTCTCGAACGCCAGGTACGCATCGCGGCCGGGTTCCTCGTGTTTTCCGGCACGGTACTTGGCTTCTTCCATCACGAATACTGGCTGGGAATTCCGGCGTTCGTTGGAGCCGGCCTGGTGTTTGCTGGAATCACAGACACCTGTGGAATGGGAATGCTGATCTCAAAGATGCCCTGGAATCAGGTGAAGGACTCCTGCCAGGCAGCTCCGACGCCATCAGGCAACGCGGGAACTTCTGCCGGAGGCAGTTGCTGCGGCTGAGGCCGTTCGCGAGTCAAGTGACATGACCGCTTTCAAATTGGCGCGTTCAGTGGTTGGTCGGTCTGAGCTGAAGGTGCGCGCCGGCTGAAGAGAGAAGGTGGCTCCGATGGCCATGATCTTTGGTGCTCTGGTGATTGGATTGACGCTGGGACTGCTCGGTTCCGGCGGTTCGATCCTGACCGTGCCGGTCCTGGTATACGTGCTCGGCCACGATGACAAGGCGGCAATCGCTGAGTCGCTGGCGATCGTCGGCACGATCGCTCTGATCGGGATGCTGCCGTACGCAAAGCGGCATCAGGTCGACTGGCGGAGCGTGGCGTTCTTCGGAATTCCCGGCATGGGCGGGACGTATGCCGGAGCGTGGCTGGCGAAGTTCGTCACCGGTCCGGTGCAGCTCGTCCTGTTTGCCGTCGTGATGCTGCTGGCCGCCGTGATGATGTTCCGTCGTTCGCGAGCCGGTGGTCTTTCCGCGTCGGGTGACGACGAGGCTCCTGTGACGCGTCAGGCGGTCTGGAAGATTGGCTTGGAAGGGCTATTCGTTGGCGTCGTGACAGGACTCGTTGGCGTCGGTGGCGGATTTCTGATCGTTCCCGCGCTGGTCCTGCTTGGCGGTCTGCCGATGCGACTCGCGGTCGGGACGAGTCTTGTCGTTGTCGCCCTGAAGTCCTTCAGCGGGTTTCTGAAATACCTGGGAGTTGTGAACGCTCTGGGCGGTCACATTGACTGGCAGACGATTGGCGTCTTTGCGGTCGTGGGGATTGTCGGCAGTTTGATTGGAAATGTGCTCAGCCAGCAGGTGAATCAGCAGGCTCTGAAGCGAGCCTTCGCCGGGTTCCTGGTGGTGATGGGGCTCTTCGTGCTCGGACGCGAAGTGCCTCACGTTCTGGCGGCGACTCGATCCCCGATTGAACAACCGGTTGCGACTCAGCCGGCAAACGGCTCGCTCGAAACCGTGACCGTGTCGAGCGACGAGGCGTCGGACATTTCGACACAGAAGGATTCACTATGAAAGACATTCTGATACCACTGGGAATCGCCGTGGCATGGATCGTGCTTAACGTCTGGGTGCTGCCGCGATTCGGGGTTTCGACCTGAATGAGCCGCAGTTGCCAGGTCCGGTCGGACCCTCAACAGAACGCGGGGCAATCGATCATTCAAATCAAAGGCGACCACGAAGCGTCGTCACCGGAAGCCGAGGATCAGAAACAGGGAGACCTGCCATGACGAGCAGCACAGCAACACAATCGACAGCAACAGCTTCAGCGATTGAAGCAGTGGCAGACGCCGGCCCGGAGGCGACTCATCACGACGTCGTCATCGTCGGCGGCGGTACAGCCGGGATCACGGTGGCAGCGCAGTTGACGAAGGGCTGGTTCAACAACACCGACGTCGCGATCATCGACCCGACTGACAAGCACTATTACCAGCCGGCCTGGACGCTCGTCGGCGGTGGGACGTTTCGCAAAGAGGCCACGGAACGCAGTGAGGCTTCCGTCATTCCTCCGAAAGCAAAGTGGATTCAGGACGCCGTCGCGGAGTTCGAGCCGGAACGGAATCGACTGCGAACGCGGGATGGCAGAGTCATTGAGTACAACTATCTGGTTGTCGGAGCTGGCATTCAGATCAACTGGGATGGCATCCCGGGCCTCAAGGACGGCATCGGTCGGCAGGGCATCTGCAGCAACTATTCGTACGACACCGTCGGCTACACGTGGGACTGCGTTCGCAGTTTCAAGGGCGGAGTCGCGATCTTCACGCAGCCCAAGGGAGCCGTGAAGTGCGGCGGTGCTCCACAGAAGATCTGTTACCTGGCCGAAGATTACTTCCGCAACAACGGGACGCGGGACAAGGCTCAGGTCATCTTCGCGGCGCCGGGCAAAGCGATCTTTGGCGTGCCGAAGTATCGCGCGACGCTGGAAAAGGTCGTCGAGCGGAAGCGGATCGAAACGATGTTCCAGCATGAACTCGTCGAACTGCGAGCCGACTCGAAAGAGGCGGTCTTCGAGCACGTCGAGAGTGGCGAACGGAAGACACTGTCGTACGACATGATCCACGTGACGCCACCAATGGGGCCGCCGGCGTTCATCGCCAGCAGTCCGCTCGCGGATGCCAACGGCTGGGTCGACGTCGACAAGGACACGCTGCAGCACGTCCGCTATCCAAACGTGTTCGGGCTCGGCGACAGCAGCAACCTGCCGACCTCAAAGACGGGGGCCGCGATCCGCAAGCAGGCTCCGGTGCTGGTCCGTAATCTGAAATCGCTGAAGGCCGGCCAGCCGCTGACGGCGAAGTACAACGGCTACACGTCGTGTCCGATCGTCACAGGCTACGGTCGCATGATGCTGGCCGAGTTCGACTACGACGGGAATCCGGCTGAGTCGTTCCCGATCAATCAGGCGAAGGAACGCTGGACGATGTGGCTGCTCAAGAAATACGGGCTGCCGATCCTTTACTGGAGCGGGATGCTCAAGGGGCGAGCCTGATCGCTCGTGAAAACTGTCACTGAAAGCAAAGCTTGAGATGACTCTCTGTGAAGACAACTTCGACCAGTGTCCGGTGTTCGGCACGATGTCGCCGGAAGAGCGGCAGCATGTGCAGCAGATTGCCGAGTTCCGGTTCTTCAACAAGGGCCAGACCGTGATTCGCGAGCGCGACGCCGCTCCTCAGGGGCTGTGGATGTTGCGACACGGGAACTGCCACGTGGTGCGAGGCCTGTCCGGTGGCGCTGAGCAGCAGATGGCGATGCTCGAACCCGGAGCCATCTTCGGCGAAATGTCGTTCTTCGATCCGGCACCGCACTCGGCAACGATTCGCGCCGTCGGTGAGTGCGAGCTGATGTTTCTGCCGGCTGAGAAGATCGAGACGCTGAGAGTTCTCGACCTGTCGGCGGCTTACAAACTGGTGCTCAACGCAGGACAGATTATGGCGAGCAAACTCCGGCGGATGGATCGCTACACTCTCGACCTGTTTCCGCCGGCACGTACGAATCCAGACGAATGAAATTCCCTCTGTAACTCCGTTCTCGCAGAACTCGCCTACTGGCAACGACCAATTCGACGCTGAGTATCGAACTTAAGAAGGCCTAACGATGACATTTGCACGAACGATCTCACTGGCCGCTGTTGTGCTCTCCCTTGCGGGAGCGGCGTTCGGAATCAACGTCGCTGCTGACTCGACCGCGTCGAGGAAGACTGGCAAGGCGACTGATTCCTGCGGCAAATGCGCGGCCTGTTGCCAGGCTGCGAAGTGCGAAGACTCCGTCCAGGTGAAGGTTGTAAAGCCGTGTTGCGAGGACGCAGCGGCGAAATCAGCCGAGTGTGCTGAGTGCGCCGCGGAAGCAGTTGCAAAGGCTGAGAAACCAGTTGCGGACGCTGGCGCTGAAGCGGTGCCTCACGGGCCGGGATTCATGCGTGGCCGAGGCCCGGGATTCGGGCGAGGACGCGGCTTTGGTCCGGGCGGTCGGTTCGGGTTTGGCCAGGGAGCAGATTCCGGACACGACGATCAGTTCGCGACCGATCACGACGTCTTCTTCTTCCTGCTGGACAATCGCAAAAAGATTCGTCGAAAGGTCACGAACCTGCCCGATGGCATCGAGACGCTGACTGAGTCCGACAATCTGGAAGTCGCCGCGAAGATTCAGGAGCACGTCGCCGCGATGTATGAGCGAGTCGAGAACCAGCAGCCGATCCACATGCGGGATCCGCTCTTCCGGGAAATCTTCGCCAACGCGAAGAAGATCAGGATGGAGATGACGGAAACCGAGCACGGCGTTCTGGTGAAGGAGACATCGGAAGATCCGTACGTCGCCAGACTGCTGCACGAGCACGGCAAGGTTGTCTCTTTGTTCCTGAAGAACGGTCACGCCGAACTGCCACGCAACCACGAAGTCCCGGCTCGCGAAGCTGCTGCCACCGAAAAGTAATTCGGACGAAGCAGACGACAGTCCCGGTCAGTTGTCAGATCGGACTCCGACTCGTGAAATTGCTGCTCGCGATCTCGCCAGACGTCGACGGTCGCTGGACCCCAACAACCACTCCATAAGAAGTCTCCCATGACGCACTGCTTCCGTCCCATTCCGCAGTTCATCTGCCGGGCCGTTCTGATTGCTCTTCTGTCCGTTCAAACGCTGTCGGCCCAGGAATCGAAGGCTCCGCCTGCGGTTAAGGCGGATCAGCTTGGCAGCACTCGCAACGTGCATTCGTTTGGCCTGAACCTGTTGTGCGGGCAGCCGTCGGAATCGGAATTCGCGGACGCGAAGAAACGCGGCATCAAGGTCGTGATCACGCTGCGATCGAAAGGCGAAATCGACTGGGATGAAGCCGGACTCGTCAAGAAGCTTGGCATGGAGTTTCACGATCACGGCTTCCGCGATCCTGCCGACCTGACTGACAAGGTCTTCGATGGCGTGCGTGCGGCGCTTAAGCAGTCGAGCGAGAAACCCGTGATGGTTCATTGCGCGTCGGCAAACCGGGTCGGAGCAGTCTGGCTCGCGCACCGAGTTCTGGACGCGAAGATACCTGTTGAGGCGGCTTTGGCTGAAGCTCGCGCCGTTGGGCTGCGGACGCCTGCTTTTGAAGAGCGGGCTTACGCGTACATCGCCGCGGAACAGAAGAAGGCGGCGGCTCACGAAAAGAGCGTCAAGCCGGGCATCAACGCGAACTTTCTGAGCCCCGAGTTTGACGCCTCGCAGTGGCAGGCCCGGTTTGAAGTCGAAAGCCGCGAAGTCTTCGCTCACCGCGACAAGGTTGTGGCCGCCGTTGGCGTCAAACCCGGAAACCGGATTGCCGATATTGGAGCCGGCACGGGCATCTACTCTCGCGCGTTCGCGGCGGCGGTTGGCGCCGAGGGTAAAGTCGTCGCCGTCGACATCGTCAAAGGTTTCCTGAAACACATCGAGGAACGGGCAACCGCAGAGAACATCTCGAATATTGCGACCGTGCTGTGTTCGGAAGATTCCGTCGACCTGCCGGAAAACTCGATCGATGCCGCCTTCGTCTGCGACACGTACCACCACTTCGAATACCCGCAGTCGACGCTCGCCTCGATCCACAAAGCTCTGAAGAAGGGTGGCGCGCTGGTCGTTATCGACTTCGACCGAATCCCCGGCAAGTCCCGCGAATTCATCCTCGGCCACGTCCGTGCCGGCAAGGACGTCTTTCGCTCAGAGATCGAAGCCGCCGGTTTCGAGTTCGTCGAAGACGTCAAAATTGACGGCCTGCAGGAGAACTACTTCCTTCGGTTTCGGCGGCCATAGAGTCTGGCGTCGCCGGGCTGGCCGTTGAGGGACTTCTTACTTCGTTGCGACCTCTTCGTTTTGCTCTTCGATTACCGCACCCGCTTCGACAGGAATGCTGATGACCAGCCCTGCGAACTTCGGCGTGGAGGATGGCTGGCGGAAGAAGCCGCCGTGGCAACTGATGCATTCGGCGTTGAGGGGGACCGGAACCGCGCGGCGATAGAAGCCTTCTTCGACGACTTCAACTTCCTTCTTGCCCCGAGTGATCTCGCGTGCTGCCTGCTTCTCGAATGGCGTCTCCGGTTCGTGGTCAACGCTCATCGCCTTCAGGTTGGCGACGATCCAGCGGGCTTCGATATGAGCCGCTCGCTCCATGTCGGAGAAGACGTCTTCCATCGCTCGCGCCGGAACGATCGCCCGGTCGGCGTGGAAGTAGCGACGGTGAATGACGTCGAGCATCGACGCATAGACCTCGTGCAGCAGTTTCGCCCGATCGCGGGCAACAACCAGCGGAACGCGTGGCACTTCTTCCTTTGCAGGTTCTGCGGCCTGTTGGGCTTCGGGCTTCGCGGCTTTCTCGTCGGCGGACAGTCTGTCGGACTTTGCGAGTGTCAGGATTCCCAGGAACGCGAACGTGCCGAGCACAAAGAGGTGGCGTTTCATGGCAGGACTTTCTGATGGAAGGTAGGTGGGCGGTGGGTCAGGAGCAGGCAACTTCGCACAGAGGCGGAATGGTTCCGCCGGAGAGGACAAGCTGGCCGATCGTCACTCGGGCAAATGATTCCTCTGTCGCCGCGTAGGCCTTGTCGAGTTCGCGGTGCAGCGGACACAGCGTGGTGTGAGAATCGAGCCCCAGTGGGCAGTGGTGGATTCGTTCGACGGGGGCGACTGCGTTCACGACGTCCAGAATCGTGATCTCATCGGCGGGACGGCTCAGCATGTAGCCGCCGCCGGGACCGGATCGCGAGTAGACCAGCTCGTTCTGACACAGCCCCTGCAGCACCTTGTGGAGGTACCGGCGAGGCACCTGCGTCTGCTCCGCGAGATGATCCGCGGACCAGGCACGGTCGGCGTCCTGCGTCAGGCAGGCGATCGCGCGCAGAGCGTATTCCGCGGTCTTGGGCAGCATGAGAATCCTCTCGAACGTCAGGAGTCGAAAATGCTACACCTTGACGTGCAGAATTAGAAGTGTAATCTTCAAATCGTCACAGACAGGTGCCCCGCTGGAACGATTCTTCCAACAGAGCGCTTCCCGCCATCGAAAGCCCGCCGCTCGTCCGCAGTAGATCGCAGCTTTCGAGACTCTCCCCTGAAACTCCTGCCGCTAAAGCGAGCCAGCCATGTCCCGCCGAGTCCTGACTGCTGTCGCGACCATCCTGTCGCTTTCTCTGACCAACGGCCTGGTTGCTGATGACGAGTTCGAGGAGCCGCCGATCAGCTACAGCAGTGCGACGCCGGTCAACTGCATTTCGGAGCTGCAGTCGAAGATCGACAGCGGCGAGGTCGTTCTGAAATACGACGATCACTTCGGTTACCTCCCGGAAGTGTTGAGCAGCCTGGGCGTGCCGATCGAATCGCAGATGTTCGTCTTCTCAAAAACGAGCCTGCAGTTGCGCCGCATCTCGCCGACGACCCCGCGAGCCGTCTACTTCAATGAGAACGTTTACATCGGCTTCTGTCAGGACGGCGACGTGCTCGAAGTGTCTGCTTCGGATCCAAACCTTGGCACGGTCTTCTACTCGATGCTGCAGGAGAAGCAGGATCGTCCGCAGTTCCGTCGGCACACCGATGCCTGCATGGTCTGCCACAGTTCGTCGCGGACCGAAGGCGTGCCGGGCCACCTCGTCCGGTCGGTGTTCGTCGACACGGATGGCACACCGATCCTCTCGTCCGGCAGCCGCGTCGTCGACCACACAACGCCGTTCGAGCAGCGCTGGGGCGGCTGGTACGTCACTGGCACTCACGGCTCGCAGCAGCACTTGGGGAACCTGACGATCGATGGTCGCGATGTGCCCGAGCCGCTCGACAACTTCGCCGGGCAGAACGTGTCGAAGCTGGCCGACCGGTTTGATGTGACGAAGTACCTCTCGCCGCACAGCGACATTGTCGCTCTGATGGTTCTTGAGCATCAGGCACTGACGCAGAACCGGCTGACGAAGGCGAACTTCGCAACGCGTCAGGCACTGACTCACGAAAAGATGCTCAACGAGATGCTGGAGAACCCGCCGAACAAGCGTCT
>JAPOLP010000406.1 GCA_029977045.1 Planctomycetota bacterium | reverse complement strand
GTCCGTAACCGTGTCGCTCAGATCAAAGTCAATTCACCAGCGACAGTCACTGCGACGCGTACGAAACAAACCCGTGATCGTAGACGTGCTTCTGTTCGAGCGATCCGCCACGCATCCGGCTTCGGCGCGAAAACCGGAAACAGCAGATTGCCCGCGTTGAAAACCTCGACAGCTTAAGCAGAAAAATCCGGCTCGTACACTTTTCCAGCGCCAAGGAACGCTGCTTTTGTCCAGAGCGCGAGGGTTGACGCTTCCTGGAGCCCAGTTACAACCTCGTGCAGGTTTCGCTCCAACTGTTCTTTGCCGCGATCCGAAACCGTCAGCTGCATTTCAGATTCATCTCCCGAATTTCAGATTCAAAGCAAAACGGACTTTCCATGAACGACGAATTCCCGGCAGGTGATCCCGCTCCAGAAAACCCTGGTGACGAGGATAACTCCGACATCCAGAGCCAGCAGATTCAGCACAGCCAGGTCGGCGCGCTGGTTCCCGACAAAGTCGCACGCGGCACGTTCAGCACCGGAGCTGTCGTACTCAACGGGACTCACGAGTTCGTCGTCGACTTCCTGCTGCGGATGACGAAGCCGCACCAGGTCGCCGCGCGAGTCGTTCTTCCTCCGCAGGTTGTTCCACGCATGATTCACGCGCTGGAAGAGAACCTCAACAACTACCGCAACCGGTTCGGTGACCCAAAGCTGCCGGAAGCCGCTCAGCCAAAACCGGAGGACAAGAAACAGCAGCAGCAGGTCAACGCTCAGGAGCTGTACGAGCAACTGAAGTGGGGTCAGACCGACATGCACGGCACGTACGCCAACGCTGTGATGATCGGACACACGCCGACCGAATTCTCATTTGATTTCATCACAACGTTCTTCCCGAAAAGCGTTGTCTCTAACCGCGTCTTCCTTTCGGCACCCAACGTGCCGCGTCTGCTCGAGTCGCTCAAGCACTCGTGGAACCAGTACCAGCAGAAGCTTCACGACGCCCAGAACCCACCGCCTCCGCCGGAAGCCCCGGACTCGTTCGACACAACGCAGTTCTGATGCTGTGTCGCGACAAGTCGGTTAATCGCCAACAGCATACCAATGGAATTTGAGTATCCCGAACTGCTGCTGCTCGCGATTCCGCTGTGGTTTGCGTACCGCAGAGTCGGACACGTCCGCGGTCCTTGCGGCTGGATACGCCTCGTTCTGCTGACTGTCCTGCTGATCGCTCTTGCTGCGCCGCGATGGAATCTCGGCGGACGCGGGCTCGACGTCATCGTCGTCGCCGATCGCTCGCTGTCGCTGCCGGTTGAGTCGCAGACGCGAATCCAGGAACTGCTGACCAATCTGCAGAACGGCCTGACGGAACGCGCCTCGACGGGCAGCCGGCTCGGGCTCGTTTCGTTCGGGGCCGAGCCGCGTGTTGAGTACGACCTGTCCAACGACCTTGCGACGACCGGCTTCACCAAAGACGTCAACCCGAACGGCAGCAACCTCAACGAAGCACTGCTGACCGCGCTCGACCGCGTCGATTCGGATCGCCCGGCGCGAATCCTCGTCCTGTCGGATGGCGAGTCGAACGGTGCCGATCCGCTGTTTGCCGCCCGGCGGGCGCGCGAACGCGGCGTGCCGATCGACGCACGCGTCTTCGAGCGTCTGCACGCGGGCGATGTCTCGATCGAATCCGTTCTGCTGCCCGACGTCGTCGGGCAGCGCGAACCGTTTCAATACACCGTCTGGGTTCACTCGGACCGGCAGACGACGGGCGCGGTCACTGTAAGGCGCGGCGACCGAACGATCGCGACGCAGACGCGCTAGCTGGGCGTCGGCATGAACCGGCTGCTGTTTCGCGACCTGCTCGACGATGGTGGCTCGCACGCATACTCAGTCGAACTGGCCGTCGACGATGACCCGGTTCCGGAAAACAACCGCAGCGCCGGACTGGTCCGAGTCGACGCGGGACCGCGAGTGCTGATCCTCAACTCGGATGGCCAGTCAGGAAATCTCGGTCGCGCCCTCGACGCCGCACGAATTCCGTTCGACGCAGCGGCCTCAGCGACGCACCCGCTGACGCAGAACTCGCTGGACCGCTACCGGGCGGTGATCCTTGAAAACGTGCCCGCCGACGACTTCGGGCGACTGCGGATGGAGCGGCTTGCTCAGTTTGTCGAGGACCTCGGCGGCGGCCTCCTGATGACGGGCGGCAAACGCAGCTTTGGCACTGGCGGCTACTTCCGCAGCCCGCTCGAAGACGTGCTTCCGGTTTCGATGGAACTCCGCGAGGAGCATCGAAAAACACGCGTCGCGATCGCAGTTGCACTCGACCGGTCTGGCAGCATGTCCGCGCCGGTCAAGGGCGGCAAAACGAAGATGGACCTCGCCAACCTGGGCACCGCCGAGTGCGTCCGCCTGCTGTCGCGGCAGGACATGATTTCGGTGATCGCCGTCGACAGCTCGCCGCACGTCATTCATCCGCTGGTCAATGTCGAATCCCCCGAAGGCATCAACAGCAAGGTACTCCGCATCGAAAGCATGGGCGGCGGCATCTTCGTTTACGAAGCGCTGGTCGCCGCCGGCAAGGAGCTGATGAAGGCCGACGGCTTTTCGACGCGGCACATCATTCTGTTCTCCGACGCAGCCGACAGCGAAGAGCCCGGCTCCTACAAATCCCTGCTGAAGAAGTTCGCCGACAGCGGCATCACTGTCAGCGTGATCGGGCTCGGCACGCCGTCCGATACCGACGCGAAGCTGCTCGAAGACATTGCGAAGCTCGGCAGCGGCAACATCATGTTTACCGAAGACGCCCAGGAGCTGCCGCGGCTGTTTACTCAGGACACGATGAGCATCGCCCGCAACACGTTCCTTGAAGCCGATCCCGCGACTCAACCCGGCGGGATCAGCGGCGACCTGCTGCCCGACGCGCGGCTGATGGGCGAACTGTCTTCCGGGCCTTTTCCGAAAGCCGGTGGCTACAACCTCAGCTATCTGAAACCAGACGCGACAGCGGCGGCAATCTCACGCGACGAGTACGCGGCTCCGTGGTCGGCTTTCTGGTATCGCGGCCTCGGTCGGGCAGCGGCGATCTCGCTCGAAGTCGACGGCCGGTTCTCCGGCGAGTTCGGTCGCTGGGATCGCTACGAGGATTTTCTCGTCACGCATATCCGCTGGCTGCTCGGCGGAGAACGCCCCAACGAAGCCTTCGTCGGACTGCGGCAGGACGGTCAGGACGCAGTGCTCAACGTTGAACTCGATCCCGAACGTGGCGGCGACCGCTCACAGACACCGCGCGTCATCGTCGTTCCACCCGGCAGCGAACGAGCCGCCTCGATCGAACCGGACCTCGTCTGGACCGGACCAGATTCGCTGGAAGCGCGAGTCCGGCTCGATCGAACCGGTACCTGGCGGACTCTGATTCAGGACGGCCCGCAGCAGATTGCCCGAGGCCCGTCCGTCACCCTGCCCTACTCGCCCGAGTACGCACCGCGAGACGGCCTGCCCGCAGGAGCCGAAACACTGGCGCAGATCACCGAACTCAGCGGCGGCCAGCTTCGCACGGACGTACTCAGCGTCTTTGACAACCCGCCACGTTCAGCCCGCACGGTGTCGCTATTGATCCCCCTGATGATCGCCGCAGTTGCCTTATTGCTGCTCGAAATCGCCGGACGGCGCCTGTCCCTGTGGGAACGTGCCGCTGCGTCACTACAGAAAACTCAGCCCGAACCAGCCGCTGCCGCAAGCCCACGGCCACAAGGCAACTGGTTCAGCCGCTGGAAACAGGGCCGAGCATCAAAACGCAGATCCAGTGTGAGCAGCAGGACGCCGCTCACCGACAAACCTCAGCCGCCGACTGTCGCTGCAACATCTGACTCCCGCCAGTCGTCAGAGAAGCCGGCTTCGTCTTCAAAGCCAGAGGCGAATAACGTCGCGATGGGCAGCGTGTTCGAAAAAGCCCGCGAACGCGCACGCAAACGTTTGAAGTAAGCTGGCAACCGTCGCGTCAGTAACCGTTTCGCATTCTGAGCAGAATCCGCAAGAGCGATCTCTCCCTATCGAACTGAACGACGAATTCAAAGCAAGCAACGTTTCAGGGGAAAGGGAATGCGAGCGGTCGCGCGCCGCGCGATTGGCGATCGCTATTTCAGATCGACGCACTTGAGTGTCGACGTATCACGAACGAGCAGGCGACCGTTGCTCAAGGCAGGCAGCGCTCGCGTCGTGTCGCTGAAGAGTCGCGTGCGACCGAGTTCGACGAACTTCGACTTATCCGCCCGAGCGAGGACCAGTTCGCCGTCGGTCTTCAGAACGACCAACTTGCCGTCGGCCATGATCAGCGAGGCGTAGCCAAAACCGTCCACTTCCCAGTGGACCTTCTTCGTGGCGGGATCAATACAGCGCAGTGCTGCAGCTCCAGCGTCCTGCCGACCGTGGATCCCGAACAACGCTCCGTCGTGCAGGATCGGCGTCGTGTACTGGCTCGACAGAACGTCGTCGCTTTCCCAGATGCGGACGGCGCCCGAGCGTCCAACCTGCGCCAGCGTGGCTCCGAAGTTGTAGCTCGCTGTGATGAAGACTCGATCGCCGATGACAACGGGATTCGCCGCCGTGACGGCGGGGCCGAATTTGCCGAACGGGAACTGAAACAGAACGTGGCCGTTCGCCGGATCGACGGACATCATCGAGAGCCGGGTCGCAAACAGAACGTGCCGCTGGCCGGCAATCGTCGCGGCGATTGGTGACGAGTAACTCGCTCGCTCTTCCGTCGCCGTCCACAGAGTTTTTCCGGAGCTTGCGTCGAACGCGACAATGCCGGCGTTGTTCGTATCGCCGCCGACGTTCAGCAGCAGGCGGTCGCCCTCCAGAATCGGAGACGTGCCAAAGCCGAAGTAGCCGTCCGGCGGGTCGCCGCGTTTGGGACGCTTGCTGCTGTAGTCTTCCCAGGTGTCGCGCTGCCAGACCGTGTCGCCGCTCTTCAGGTCGAGGCAGTACAGGTCGCCACGCGGGCAGAACAGAAACACGCGATTGCCACTGATCAGCGGAACGACTCGCGGCCCGGAATCCCGCGTGTAAGACGGCACGTACTTCGCCGGCAGCGTTTTCTTCCACTGAGCGTCCCCGCTGGCAACGTTCAGAGATTCAACGACGTGTTCGTTGCCCTGTCGATGCCAGATGATCGCGGTCTGCCCGACGATCGACGCTCCCGCGAAACCATCGCCAACCGGATGCTGCCACAGCGTGTGAGGTCCGCTGGCAGGCCACTTGTCGGCCAGCTTCTCGTTCTGAGCAACTCCGGTTCGGTCCGGCCCCAGTATCTGCGGCCAGTCGCCAGCCAGAGCGCAGCGGCCCGAAATGAGAATTGTCAGCAGGAGCCAGGATTGAACGTGTCGCCGCATGGAATCGCCTCGTCAGTCAGGAATGCCGCAGTGTCGCGATGCCCACGCCTGATTGCCAACGTGCGCGAGGCTTCGGACGCTCCAGGCTCCGTCGCACAAGGAACGCTCTATGGGTCAATCGGCGGAGTCGAGATTCAGCAGGTCAACCGGTAAGCTTCGGCAATTACGACATCCCGCTTCCCCTCATCGGAGTCCTCCCCATGACGGCCACCGCTTCTCAGAAACCCCGCCGCACCGTTCGTTACGCGACACTCGACGAATTCAAACAGGACCTCGATGCACTGCTGGAAGGCGGCTGCGAGGTCGTTGGCAACTGGTCGCTGGCTCAAATCGTCGATCATCTCGGCGATACGTTTCAGGCGTCGCTAGATGGCATGG
>JAPOLP010001073.1 GCA_029977045.1 Planctomycetota bacterium | reverse complement strand
GCCATCGACTCACTGGCGTCGATGATGAAGTTGCAGGCGAAGTTGGTCTCTTCCTCGAACTGTTTGAGGTAGTAGCTGTCGCTCTTGCCATACACCTTCCAGTCGACGTGCCGCAGGTCGTCACCGGGGACGTACTCGCGGTGCTCCGCGAACTCGACCGAGAAGCCGTGATACGGACTGCGATGCAGACCCGAGACGAAGCCCTCAACAATCAGCCGGGCCTTCAGGTCGAGGCCTCGAAGCTGTGAGAGCGTCTGCGGATCGAGATAGTCAGTCTGGTCAGTCACAAATGGCTCCTGCGGACTGCAGCGCAAAGACGCGGAGAATCGCAAAGAAACTCAGAGGTATGGCACCGTCGTCCCTTCATGAACTTTGCGTTCCTATGCGACTCCGCGTCTTTGCGCTGAGGACTCATCAGGCTTCACGAAAGACCTCAGGCATCCCGGCGGGTGTCGCAGATGCGGACTCGTCGACGCGGATTCGCTCGGCGAGCCGGCGGACGATTTCGTCGGCGGTGACTCCGTCGGCTTCGGCGTTGAAGTTCGTCACGATCCGATGACGCAGGACGGGAGCCGCGACGGCTCGCACGTCGTCAGTGCTGGCGAATGCGCGGCCCTGCAGCATGGCTCGGGCTTTGGCTCCGAGTACCAGATACTGGCTCGCACGAGGTCCGGCGCCCCAGCTCAAGTAGCGTTCGACGAAGTCCGGAACGCCGCCCTTCTGCCGCCGAGTCAGACGCGCGAACTGCATTGCATAATGAATGACGTGATCTGCAACTGGGATTCGACGGACCGTGTTCTGCAGTGAGAGGATGTCATCGCGGGAGAGCACGGTTTCGATCTGCGGCGAGTTCGTTGCCGTCGTCTGGCGGACGATCTCGAACTCTTCTGCTTCCTCGGGATAGTCGACAAAGACCTCGAACATGAATCGGTCAAGCTGCGCTTCGGGCAGTGGGTAAGTGCCTTCCTGCTCGATCGGGTTCTGTGTAGCGAGCACAAAGAACGGTTCCGCGAGCTGGTGTCGACGACCGCCTGCCGTCACCTGGTGCTCCTGCATGGCTTCGAGCAGAGCGGCCTGCGTCTTGGGCGGCGTGCGGTTGATTTCGTCCGCGAGCAGGACGTTGGTGAAGACCTGGCCCTCGATAAAACGAAACTCGCGAGTTCCCGTCGAGCGGTCTTCCTGGATGACTTCCGTCCCGGTGATGTCGCTGGGCATCAGGTCGGGCGTGAACTGCACCCGGTTGAAGTCGAGACTCAGCGTCTCGGCAAGCGACCGAACCATCAGCGTCTTCGCGAGGCCGGGAACTCCAACCAGCAGGCAGTGCCCGCCAGCGAAGAGAGCGATCAGCAGTTCCTCGACGACGCGTTTCTGGCCGACGATGACCTTGTCGAGTTCGCGGGTAATGCGTGCGTAGGCGTCGGCCATCTTCTCGATGGCGGCGACATCGGCGTCGCTGGATTCGCTGGCGGCTGCGGTGAGTTCAGATTCTGACACGGATGTTCTTTCGAGGTCGGTCGGGACGCGGTCGCGTCTGAGCCGGCACCTGCGGCTGGGCGTTAAACGAGATGACGTTCGACGATTGACTGCACACTATCGTGCAGGATGCCGTTTGAGGCCAGTACGGATGTCTTTGCGAGCGGCAGCGGTTCGCCGCGGCAGGTTGTGATTCGCCCGCCGGCTTCTTCAACGAGCAGGCGACCGGCGGCGAAGTCCCAGGGCGAGAGTTCGTATTCGAAGAACGCTCCGAACATGCCGCTGGCGACTTGAGCGAGATCGAGAGACGCAGTACCGAAGCGTCGGATACCGTGAATCTGCTGGCCGAACAGATCCGCGATCGAATCCAGCGTCGCCCGCATCATCGCTACGCGGTCGTAGTAGAATCCGACGCCGACGAGCGATTCGCTCAGCGCCTGATGATCGGCGACGTGCAGACGCTCGCCGTTTCCGAAAGCCCCCTCGCCACGAACCGCGTGATAAACGTCGTTGCGGGCCGGGTTGAGTACGACGCCGCAGACCGGTTCTCCGGCTTCGTAGTAGCCAATTGAAACCGCGAAGTGCGGGATGCCGTGTGCGAAGTTGGTAGTTCCGTCGAGCGGGTCGACAACCCAGAGACGCTCGGCAGAAGCGTCGGACGAGTACGACTCTTCGCCGAGGATCGCGTCATCGGGAAAGGCCGCCCGAATGACGGCAGCGATCGCGTGCTCAGCCTCGACGTCGGCGGTCGTGACCAGATCGCAGGCCTGCTTCATCCGGACGTCGAACGACTGGCGAAAGTATTTGCTGAGCACTACGCCGCCGACTTGGGCGGCGTGCTGGGCCACTTCGAGCTGCTTCATGTCTGCTGAATCCGTTCGATTCGACGGTAAGGCTTCCTGAAAAACCGCGTTTTCCGTGACAGGACGCGGCACAGAGAGGCG
>JAPOLP010000467.1 GCA_029977045.1 Planctomycetota bacterium | reverse complement strand
GAGAAAACAGCGCCACGGCACGCAGCATCGGAAATCCCAGTCCCGGTTTCTGACCGTCGGGCTGCGGATACTCGGCCTGGTTCTCGGGAGTGTCAGGAGCAGTGAAGGTCGTTCCGTCGACCAGTTGAACCGTGCGTCCCTTCGGCAACCATCGTTCCGGCGTGCGACGATGCAGTTCGCTTCCGGTGTCGCGCACGAATTCCTGCAGCGAGTCCTCATTGAGCTTCTGCCGCGTCTTACAGTACGTGCTATTGCCTGCCGAACACGGCGGCAGGCCGGCTCCCGCACGTCACGCAAGCATCCGGCTACCGCATCGCAACACGAACCATCAGGACTGAGGACCTGCGAGAGAAACATCTACATGGTGACCTGTAGCGTATAGACGTCTCCGGTAAAGTCCCGAGCCAGCCCGCCCAGCCGATCGCCACCCAGCAGCGACGCAAACGGCAACGCCTCGTCTTAAGCAAACGCTCTGATCAGGCTCTGAAATTGACACCCCGGCGATCCATTTGTGAAATCTTTCATTGAGGCCTTCCCTGGCTAAGCACGGACATCTTCACAAATGCCTTGCTAACCTGGGGAGGCCTCTCTTGCCGGGTCATTTCACCACAAGAACTTACGGCTACGGAAGTGACATTGGGACGCAGCTCTGGGCTGGCTTATGGACGGCCCTTCGGGCCTGATATGACCTGACGAATTGCGTGATCCGCTACCACGCTCACGAAGATCTCTTCCTCAGCTCAGTGCTCTTCGGACTGGCAGTGCTCTTCGTACGCGGCCCGATCCAGAAGCTGGTCGAGGTCGGCGGGGTTGGCGAGGCGGATCTTCAGCAGCCAGCCTCGGCCAAAAGCGTCGTCAGAGAGAGCGTCCAGGTCGTCAGCGACGGACTCGTTGACTTCGACGATTTCGCCGCTCACGGGGGCGTACAGGTCGGAGACGGCTTTGACGCTCTCGACTTCGCCGCAGTTGTCCCCAACGGCAACCTCGGTCCCGGCAGCGGGCAGATCGACGTAGACCAGGTCGGTCAGCGCCTTGACCGCGAAGTCAGTGATCCCGATCGTCGCCACGTCGCCGTCAACAGCCACCCATTCATGCGTGCGTGCGTACTTCAGTGCCGTCAGGTCCATCGCGGTGCTCCATACGTCAGGTGAGCGGGTCTCTGATCTGTTTCCGTTAGCTGCTTACTCGCCGGCGGGTTCGCAGCAGGCCCCGTTTTTCTCGATCTCAGCGATCTTGTCGAGCCGGCGGGCGTGGCGACCGCCTTCGAACTCGGTCGTCACCCAGGTCTGAATGATGCGGTCGATGCCGGCGTCGCCGATCAGGTCGGCGGAGAGGCACAGGACGTTCGCGTTGTTGTGCAGGCGGCTGAGCTGGGCGTCGAGGTCGTCGCGAGCGTGCGCGGCACGAACTCCGTTGAACTTGTTCGCCGCGATGCACATTCCGATGCCCGTTCCGCAGATCAGGATGCCGCGGTCGAGCTTGCTGCAGGCAACGTCGCCGGCGACTTTCGCCGCGAAATCCGGGTAATCGACGCTCTCTTCTGTCTCGGGACCATAGTCGAGGCCGTCGTGACCAAGCTCGCGCACCATTTCGAGGATGCGGGCCTTGGCCTCGACTCCGCGATGATCACTGGCGACGGCAATTTTCATCTTCAGGTCCACCTGCGGCCTCGGACGACCGCTTCAAAATCAGTGCGCACCGAATGCGGAAGGCATCGGGCTTCTGGAAATGTCAGGTTGCCGATCGTTGGAATTCGAGCGGCAGAGGGGAATCGTGACGAGTGCGGAGGCGGGCGAAAAGTCAGCCGCCAGATCACGTCAGAGAGAACTGCGACAGAATGTCGTCGAGGTGTTTTTCGATGGACTCGCAGCACCGCTGATACTCGTCGAAGCCGCCGCCGATCGGATCGGGCACGTCCGATCCGTCGCGAGCCAGCAGTTCAACCAGTTCCACCAGATCGGGCCGCCGGGACAGGATTGCTTCGCGGTGGCCACGAGTCATCGTGAAAACAAAGTCGGCGTGATTCAGCAGCCGCTCGGTCAGCGGCTGGCTTTCGTGAGCGTTCAAATCGACGCCGTGCTCACGGGCCAGCTGCACGGACTCGGGACTGGCCGGTGATCCGTACCCGGCAGCCAGTCCGGCGGACGAGACGTACCAGCCTCGATCAGGTAAATCATCCAGCGAGCAGTTCAATCGAGCCGCCAGCTTTCCGCGAAGCAGGGCCTCAGCCAGCGGGCTGCGGCACGTGTTTCCGGTGCAGACAAAAATCACGACTTCCGCCGTCATCCGCTGTACCGTTTCCTTGCGGACAACACCTTCACGCTCGACCGACCAGCCGTCGCCAGCCAGCTTGACGATCGTCGGGCCTTCAGCGAATCGGACGTTTCCGGCATCAATCGCCAGTCGGATTTCGGAAAACGCATCGCCGACAGCAGTCGCCGAATCGAACACTGAATCCGGGATCGCGGCGACCAGCGGAGCGGCGACCAGTCGACCAAGCTGCTCGACGATTTCGCCGGACGGCGCCGAAACCTGCAGTCCGTCCCGCAGCAGAGCTGCCCGCGTCGACTCGGAAAGCGATCCCAACAGCCCGTCCTGAGCAGCAGCCTCGCCCGCCTGCAGCACAATCGGACCTGGCCAGAGACGGCGAGCCAACTTGAAACCGATCCGCGACATTTCGGGCAGAAAATCAAAGGCTTCGTACGACGTCCGAGGCAGCAGGGCGAGCGGCGGGCCGGAATTCGTCAACAGCGCGACTCCCGCCTCTGACGTTGCCAGAGCCACGGGCAGAAAACCGCCGTCCGTCGCAACGCCAACGACTTCGCCGCTGGCCAGCCGCTGAACGGCCTGGTGAACGGCGTCCTGCAGATCGTCTCCGTTGTCAGGTCGCAGAATCTCCGCCATGAATCTTCGGTCCCTGGCTGTCGGTCGAGCAGTCTTCGAGCATTTTCAGCGGACAGTCATTCCGCCGGGATCAGTCGCGAACGCGCCGAGCAGCCATCAGTCGCGCGTTGTCAGCTTGAAAAGGAAGGCGATCCGTGCCGGAACTCCCTCGCACACTTCCAGTTGCGGCGAGGAATCTTACCCGGCGCCTTCCGCAGCTTCAACCAGCGTCGACGGGTGTCACAGAACGTGGTGGGACGAGAAACTCTTCAATCCCAGCAGCCTACTGAGCAAGAACCGCCGAGTCCTGCAGAGCGCCGACGAGGCTCGCAGCGAACACGCCGGTAAACAGAAACGTTGACGCCAGCGCGAATCCGCAGAGCACGGGTTCGCCTCGGAGCTGAACCGGGACAGCCTGAGTTTCCGCCGGAGGCCGCTCAACGGACGAATAACCGGGCGACCAGATGGCGCCGCTCGGCAGCCGGTACTCAACGCGGCTCTGCGACAGAGCCCGCACCGCCACACCGACCAGCACGCAGGCAACAGCAAAGCCCCAGATCGGCAGTCCCTGGTCCTCAGCCAGCGGGGAACCTTCGAGTTGCGAGCTGACCTTCAGCAGAATTGCCGCCAGTGCGTTATTCGCGAAGTGCAGCAGCACGGGAGCCCAGAAGCTCCGAGTCACCAGATAGACATAGTGGATCAGAAACGCCAGCGGCAGCAGCGCGACGACGTGAGCCGGATGCAGATGCACGCTCGCGAACAGCAGCGATGTGAAGATCACGCCAGGCAGAACGCCGTATCTGGCAACCAGCCCCCGACCGATCACGCCTCGAAACACGATTTCCTCGCCAATCGCAGGAGCGAGCGCGATCACCAGAACCAGCAGCCCCAACGGGGCTTTGTCGCTCAGCGGTTTCAGCTGCTGATTGACGTCAGCTCCCTCAAACATCGACTGCAGAGCCGGAAACTGTTCGGCAAAGATTTCCCAGCCAGCCGTCGTCCACTGGTGCAGCGTGCCGCAGACCAGCGACAGCGGCACGGTCATCCCGACAATCAGCGCCAGCTGTTTGACGGAGATTGTCGTCAGGCCGAGTCGTTCTCGCGGACTCCAGCCAACCCGCAACAGCGACGCGGTGACGGCACACACCACAAAGATCCCCATTTCGCCAACCAGCAGCGTCAACACGTTGTTATTGATCAGCGTCTGCAGAGCAATTCGGTCGTTGAACAGGGCCATCACCGCGGCCTGAGTCGCCTGAGGATCTCCCGGAACAGCAGCTTCCATGACGTGCGCTGCGATGATCCAGACCATCGCCACGATCCCTCCGACAAGATGGACGAGCAGCACGCCAAGTGTCCACAGCACGGCTTCCGTCAGCCCGATCCCAAATTTGCCACGAGGCGCTGGCCTGCTCGCCAGCTGCTCAGTGGCCGGTTCCACTTCGGCTCGTGCGTCCGCTTCCCAGGCGTCGTGAAACGCTGCCGCTTCTGTCATTTCCGGGTCGCTGACGTCGTTCGCTACCGACTCAACAGTTCGGTCGACGACGTTGGGGCGAAACGCGTCCATCTCCAGCGGTTCGGAATCTGCCAGGCCATCGGTTATGTCACGCTCAGAATTCACTCGCCACTCCCGGTGTCAATTAACTGAGTATTCTGCGTCTGTTGAAAACTCGGTTTTGAAAGCAGCTGCCGTCGCCAGACGGCGGGGCTCCACGCTCTGGCGAGCGTAGCTACTGAATATGAGTCTTGCCGCCACTCGCGATCATGCCGGCTGGATCTCCGTCAGTGTCCCATCAGGCATGTTGCCATTCGGAGCGGGCGTGTCGCGACTGTCTTTGCGTGACAACTCGAAATTCGCCGCAGATTCGGGCAAACTGAACTGACGGTATCGCCAGCCTGGCCAGCTTCTCATCGAAAGCGCCCGCGATCCCGACAGTCATCCCAACAGCCTTCCGAGAATTCGCTTGAGCAACCCGTCGATCGACTCCCTGTCCACCACGCTGACGCTGTTCTGCGTCGGCTGCAATGAGCGTTTCGTGCAGCTCGCAGAAGGCGGGGTCTGTCCGAACTGCGGCGAGCCGTGTACGTACAGCGACACGTCGTCACAGGAAACGATCATTACCGGCGTTGGAGAAGAGCCTGCCGACGCCAGCCGCGGGATCGCTCACGTCAAGGACACCGAAGACCCGCTGATCGGCCAGACGCTGCACGTCTACCAGTGCATCTCGCTGCTGGGCAGCGGCGGGATGGGCCGAGTTTATCTCGCCCTGCACAACGACCTGCAGCGCCGCTGCGCTTTGAAGATTCTCTCGCCGAAACACGGCCCGGCTGATGACGAGTACATCGAACGCTTCACGCAGGAAGGCCGGGCCGCCGCCGCACTCGTTCATCCAAACATTGTCACTGTCCACGCTGTCGGGCGGGTCGACGGAACTCACTTTCTGGAGATGGAATTCATCT
>JAPOLP010000954.1 GCA_029977045.1 Planctomycetota bacterium | reverse complement strand
GACATCGTTGTTGCGTTACTCAACGACTCTCTTGGGCAGCTCGACGGACGCTTCTGTTTTGAAATGACGACTCAAAACTGGCAGAGCTATTTGCAGACGCAGCGAGGGGCAGCTCGCTAACCGCATCTACTGTTCGTCTGAATCAAGCTCTGGCGCAGGTGCGTCAGAGGCTTCCGGTTCGTTGCTCGTATCAGTCTGCACCGATACGATCCGCCGTCCATTAGCTTGCCCTGATGTGTCAGCCTGCCGACTGACGAGGGCCAAGCGGCTGCTGAGGGGTCGAGGACGACGATGCCACGAAAGGCTGCGAAGGCAACTGAGAAACTGCGGGGGCACGCGCTGCGGAATGCGAATCTGCGAAAGCGATCGCTCAAGCGGTCGGAGTCCGCACCGCCGCTCGCCCGCAAGGCCGTCGAGATTCGCGTCGGCGAACTCGGCATGACGCGCATCGAGCTGGCTCGGCAATCCGGCATCAGCCGCGGCGCTCTCCGCGATCTGGAACTCGGCGTTCACACGCCGACCCGCAACACGCTCGAGCGTTTCATCGAGTTCTGCGAAGAGAAGAAGGTCTCTGACGACGTTCTCGATGGCTTGCGCGACCTGTACGCCGGCCCGGCGGACTCGATTGAAAACGTGATCGCCCGACTGGAGCTACGAGCCGGCTCATCACCGAAGCTGGCCCGCAAAGTCGGCGTCAGTGCGGCGACGATGTGGGAGTACCGTCGCGGCAACTTCCCGGTTCCACACGAACTGCTGAAGAAGATGTGCAAGGCGTTGCGGGTCGACTTCGAGCCGCTGGAACCGATCTGGCATCAGGCCGAGCATGACCGTTTCGTAAACCGCGGGTTCCCCGAAGCGCTCGCTGAGTTCTGCGTGCTGCGACTGCGAGCGGGCCATGCGGAGTCGGACCTGCTGAACCTGGGCTTGGGCACAGCGGAACTGCGGCGGCTGTGCTATCTCGAACTTCTGCCGTGGCCGCGCGTTTCCAAAGTCGCCAAAAGCCTGTGCCGTAGCGAGGCCGAACTGAAAGCTCTGCGCGATCTCTGGCAGCGGGACTTCAACACACAGAAAACCGAGGGCCTGCACGACTTCGGACTGCGGCTGAAGAAGATTCGCGAAAAGCAGAAGGTTTCGCGGCGTGAAATGGCCGACCTGTTCCTGATCGGTGGCAAGAAACCCGCGCGAATCATCAAGCACATCGAAGAAGACGGACACTATTCGCAGCAGGCTTACCCGGCGGGAATCGTTGCCCTGCTGACCGAACCCGACCGTGAGATACATCCGGACGAAGTCGCGACAGCAGAACATGCAGGCAGCGATGACGCAGAGAGCCGCAACGGGTTTCTGAACTGCGAAACTTCCGCCGAACTCCGCGCGTTGTGGGAACGCCGCCGCGTCCGTTTTCACCTGCGGCATCGCCCGGAAATGCAGCTCGACCTGCGGTTGCAGCGCGAGTACTTCGGGTTCGATGTCGCTCAGGCCGCCGAACTGCTCGGCTACTCAAATCTCGAATACCAGAAGATCGAACGCGGCATCGAGCCTCTGACCGACAGCGGCCGACAGCGTATCATTGAAGCTCTGGAAGAAGCCGGGCATCAGAAAGTCCGGGAAGTTTTTGTCCGCCGGACAAAGCGCGACCAGCGGCGTCAGGCCTGGCGGCAGCCGAAGACGGTTTCCGGGATGCTCAAGCTGCTGGCCGAACGCGAAGGGGGCGTCGTTCCGCTGGCGCGGCTGCTTGCTGAAGCGGGCCTGTACGGCATCTCGCCGCCACGGCTGCGGTCGTACATGATCGAATAGGAAACGCCGACCTGGTTCCTGCTGCAACAGATCGCCGAGACCTGTGGCATCATGAAACTGCAGGCGGTCCACATCGACTGGATCCACCGCTATCGGGCTCAGTTGCAACAGAAGAGCGAATCACTGCTGGCCATCGAACTGCGGCTGCTGGTCGCCGAGGTCGCTCCAACTCTGCGAGCCTTCAGCGAACGCCTGCCGTTCAATTACTCAGTCCTGCTCCGCGATCTGTACCGCGTCGAACGCAAAGAGTCGTTCAAGTGGTACCACGTCGAACGAATCCTCGAAGCCGCCGGCCTGCCCAAAGAGTCCGAACGCTGGCGAGTCATCCACCGCCTGTGGCTGAATCTAAACTGACGTAGTCACGGAAGGTTCCTCGGCAGCAACCCTCGCCCAACCGGCGAATGAGAAGGGAAAGTTGTCCCTTTTTCGCGCTGTCTCATCCGCCGTTCAGTGATCTGCTCCCGTCGCTATACTCTCCCCACTCAGCCAGACAGAGCGAGTTGCAGCGCAAAGACGCTGAGGCTCAAAGCATCGCAAAGGCTTTGCGTATCTTCGCGTCTCGGCGTCTTTGCGCTGCAGTCAGAATTGCGCCGTCTGACGACCGCACGTTCAATCAGGAGTAGCCCGGATGCCTCGGGATTTTGTCACGGAAAGTCTCAGCCACGACCCCATTCACGGGTACATCCCGTTCATCGCCCGCAACGCGCTGCCCACAGGCGAAGTGGCGGAGCAGGAAATCATCGACAGCCCGTGGGTCCAGCGACTACGGCACATTCACCAGCTTCAGACCGCGTGGTGGGTGTTTCCGTCGGCCGAGCACATGCGCTTTCAGCACGTTCTGGGAGCGATGCACCTGGCGTCGCGAGTCATCAACGAGTGGTACGAATCGCTGGCCACCGTCTGCTCAAACGTGCCCTCACGACCGTACGTCGAGAGCCTCGTCCGCATGGCGGCGCTGCTGCACGACGTCGGGCACGGACCGTTCGGGCACTTTTTCGATGACCAGTACCTCGACCAGTTCGGGATCACGCACGAGGACATCGGAGCCGCCGTCATCGAGCATGACCTCGGTGACCTGCTCCGTGGCATCCGCCGCAATCCGAGTGGCAAGCTCGGCCCGCTGGAAG
>JAPOLP010000707.1 GCA_029977045.1 Planctomycetota bacterium | reverse complement strand
GAGTACAGCTCGGTCGGGATGCCCCGCTCGCGGTGTTTGACCCCGATGACTCGGAGGTACTCGCCAATCGCTTCGTAACCGTGCGTGAAGAACTGCTCGATCATCTGCAGCGACATTCGCAGCACGGCGGCCTGATGGCCCATGTTTGTCGCCTCGAAGAACGGCTTCGCGGCGGGCACCTGGCTGAAGAACCGTTCGTAGAACCGAGGAGTCAGCGCACCCGTCTGGGAGAGAATCTGTGACACGCTTTCCGTAAGAGTCATGCGCTGCTCCTTCGATTTCAGATCGACTGAGTTGAGGGGCCGCAGTCCTTAGTTCGCGGCGGGAGGCTCGCTGGCTGGCGGTTCCTTCCAGGCATGTTCCGGTCGAGCGAGGATGTCGTTGATGACTTTTTCGACAGCGTCCGCCTGCTCGGCTTTGCCGTTCTCGCGAGCGTGTTCGATGATCTCGCGAGCTTGCGGGATCAGTCCCTGATAGAACCGCTCGGCGACCTCGTACATCCCGTGCCAGTGGGCGTAGTCCGGAGCCATCATCGCGGCACCGTGTCGAGCCCGGCGGCCTTCGTGATGCCACAGGTAGAACCAGGTCCATTCGATCTCTTCGTCGAACTGCGTCTTGGTCGTCAGTCCCTGAGCGGCCAGTGCCTTCATAATCGACTCGCCCGGCTTGCCAAACTTCTCGTTGTAGAGCACCACGAAGTCGTCGTACTGCTTGTAGAACGAATTGACGTAGTCTGGCGTGTGGCAGTGGTGGCAGACCTGTTTCATGTTGGTCCGCTTTTCCTCAGCCGAGAACGCGATCAGCGAGCGGCGTTTGGCCGGGTCGGTTTCCGCGACGATCTTGCCGTTGGCGTCGGTGTCGAGCACCTTGCTGACCGGCGGACGATTGCTCCAGGAAATTCGTTTGCCTGGGTCGTGAGTGATCTCGCCGCCCTTCGAGTTCGCTGACATGTGGCACGTCGCACACGTTGGAGCCTGCGAGTAGTCCTCGCCGAGTACCCACTTCTCCGCGTTCAGGTTCATGTGTTCCTTCAGGTCGCGGAAGGCGACGCCGTGCTTCGATTCCTCGAAGATTTCTTTCTGCGGATGGTCGGGGCCGAGGTGGCACTTGCCGCAGTTTTCCGGCTGGCGGGCTCGTCGCGGCGAGAAGTCGTGACGGCTGTGGCAGGCTGAGCACGAACCCAGAGAACCGTCGAGATTCAGCCGACCGATGCCAGTGTTCGGCCATGTGCCGGGGTGGTATTTAGGCTTGCCGCTCTCGTCTTTGACGATCTGGTCTAGAATCGCGAGGTTTGTCGGAGCGCCATCGTCGCCGGGCTTCAGTTGATCGACAGTGATCGGAGTTCCGTCGCGTCCGACGAGTGCCACCTTCGAGCCGTGACACTGCTGGCAGCCGACGAAGGAACTCGACATGCCGTTGACTTCAGTGATCTCCGGGCGCCCCGGCGTCGGCGAATGGGGATTGAACGGCGTTCGTGAGCCCTCGACTGTTTCAGCCAGGAAGTTGTCCAGCGAGGCAAGAATGTTGCCAGCCTTCGCGTGATGGCTGTGCATGAACTCTTCGGTTTCCTTCTTGTGGCAGCGACCGCAGTCCTTCGGCGTGACGACCGTCGCGATCAGAGCACCGTGGTGAGTGAACGCGTCAACGTCGGTCTTCTCTGCCTTGTGGCACTCGACACAGCCGACGCCCTTGCGAGCGTGCGTTGACCCTTTCCAGTGGTCGATGATGCCTGGCGACTGCTTGCCGTGGCAGTCGACGCAACTCTGAGAGGTGGCCGGCACCGCGATGTGTGCCGTAGAGAGGCCCACTTCCTCGCGCTTGCGTGCGACTTCCATTGCCTGCACGAGAACCAGCGAGGCCAGAAAGACCATGCCGAGAAATCCGATGATGTACCGCTTGGTTTCCAGTTTCATTGAAGACGTCCGTTGAGTTTCGACGTGAGTGTTCTGCGTCAGTCAGAGGCTGTTGTTGATCAAGGTGCGACTCGCTGCCGCTCCGTTGGTTTCCGTGTTTCAGTACCCCGCGACGATCAGGTCGATGCCGCCTCGCAGGACAACGCGCCACGCGGCTTCGACATCGTCATTCGCTTCCGGATCGTGCATCCGGACTGTTTCCATCAGTGTGTCGACCCAGAGCGAGTACAGCTCAGGGGCCACATTGAGTCCCTGCCGACCGTGCGTCCCGGCGACTCGCCGAAGTTCTCCTGCCGACTCATCACTGCCCAGAGCGAACTCGATCAAATGCTCGACGCCGCGCCGGATCAGCCGGTTCTGCTGCTGCATGTCGACGTGAGCAAACATCGCTCCAATTCCAGGTGCCCGTTCCGAAAGAGTCGCGTAAAAGTCGTCAAAGAAGTCATCACCATCGTCGCAGCACCAGCGAAAGCTGGGCCGCACAACGTCTTCTGCCAGCTGCCGGAGACGCTCCAGCGACTGGTGATTGGATTCGCGTTGTGGCTCTGGCGACGCTGACACCGTGTCGATCTTCTGTTGCAGTAAACGTGGTCAGTGAGCGGGCTTCGTCAGTGGGCGACGATCGCTTCCCAGACGGTCAGGCCGACGAGCAGGAAGACGCCGACGATGCCGATCCAGACGCTGGCTTCGGTGTACTTCGTGTGTTTGCGAATCCAGCCGTCAATGAACGGCCAGGCAAACATCGTGAAGACGATCAGGCCCGAGCTGAGCACGGCGAACGTGCCGGAGAACAGCTTCAGCCAGCGAAACGACACGTAGAACCACCACTCGGGTTTGATGACCTCGGGCGTTGTCAGCGGGTCGGCTTTCGGGCCGAGTTCGACCGGCAGGATCGTTGCCAGGACGCTCAGCAGGATCATCAGCACCAGGCCGACGAGCACTTCGGTGTAGAAGTGGTCGGGGAAGAAGTCGAAGGTCTTCGCGTTGTCGTCGTTATCGTCAGCGAAGCGGAATTCGCTGATCCCCTGCAGTCGTAGAATGCCGACGTGAATGACCAGCAGGCCGATCATCGTCGCTGGCAGAACGGCCGCGTGCAGGATGAAGAAACGCGGCAGTGTCTGTTCGTTGTAGGTCTCGCCAGCCAGCAGCAGTCGCTTGGCAAAGACGCCCAGGTAGGGAATTGTGTCGCAGATATTTGCCGCGACCGTCGCGCCCCAGTAACTGAGTTGCTCGAACACGAGGCTGTAGCCGGTAAAGCCGATGATCAACGTGCACAGCAGCAGGCACATGCCGACCATCCAGTTGATCTCGCGCGGCTGGCGGTACGCCCCCGTGAAGTAAACCCGCATCTGATGCAGGATGACGGCGGCGATCATCAGCGTGGCTGCCCACTTATGGACGCTGCGGATGTACCAGCCGTACGAGACTTCGTTCGTGATCGTGTTGATCGATTCGTAAGCCGTATGCGATCCCGGCTGGTAGTAAAACGCGAGCAGAATGCCGGTGACGATCTGCACGACGAACAGGTACGCGGGCGTGCCTCCCAGACAGAACCACCAGCGTTTGAGGTGATTCGGCACGGGTTCGTTCGTCAGTTCGGCAAGCTGCACACCGGTAATCGGCAGACGCTCGGAGAACCAGTTCCTGACAGCAGAAACCACAGCGTGTCCTTTCAGGGCAAATCAGGTCGGCTCAAACAAGAGCGTCCGTGGGCACTTCGATAAACAACAGGCCGCCGTCCACCTTCAGCGGGTAGCGGGACAGCGTCTGGCCGGCGTCAGCAGGAGGCCCGGAGAGCGGATCGCCGGTCGACGAGAACGCTCCGTTGTGGCACGGGCAGAAGAAGCGGTAGTTGTTCGCTTCCCAGTGAACCGCGCAGCCCAGATGCGGGCAGACGCTCGACAGAGCGATGAAATCTTCCGGAGCGTTGTTCTCGGCAAGCCGCGTGACGACGACCTTCTG
>JAPOLP010000651.1 GCA_029977045.1 Planctomycetota bacterium | reverse complement strand
CCGTCTTTCACTTCTTCGAGTTTGAAGTGGCGGATGACTGCTTCGATCTTCTTCATGATGTCGCTCCTCGTGATGGCTGATTCGTTTGCCGAGCCTGCGTGTGATCAGCCGTTGTGAATTGAGTTGGCTGGCACCTCGTCTAGGAAACGCCGTGCCAGAGTAGTTGATGCCTTTGAGATTTGACGCAAGACGCGAGTGTCCAACGAATTACGTGGGGCGCTTGAGTTGCCGTACAATCGCCGGAAACCCATTGCGCCTCAATAGAGAGACACAACTTGCCCAGCGGGCAGGCATGACGGACCGATTTGCAGAACCGAGCGTCACTCTGCTGGGGTATTGCTGACGAAATCACTGTTTCCTGGGCGTTGTCTCGCACACGAGGCGCGCGTCTCGCCTTCCTGACACAATATCCGGCGGCGGAGAAAGTGGCTGACTGTCGCATCTTCACCCTCGCTCTCGAAACAGAGCCGGGTCGATCCTGTGTGTGGAGAGCAGCCGATACAGCGTGCCTCGCGGCAGCTTGGCTTCAGATGCTGATTCCTTGACATTACCGGTGTGCCGCTTCAGCAGACTGGTGAAGTATTCTCGCTCGAAGCGTGACACGTACTCGCTACGGAGATCAAAGAAGCTGCGAGCCGGGCTGCCGTTTGCTGCTTCCGCAGCGGCGACCAGCGAAACTGGCAGGTCGTCAGCACCGATCGTGTCGTCGTCCGATAGAGCAATGGCCCGGCGAATGACGTTCTGCAGTTCCCGGATGTTGCCCGGCCAGTGATAACGCCTCAGTGCCGAGTAGGCCGGGCCGGAGATGGCCGGTACCGGACGGTGCATGTCGCGGCTGCACTGTTCAGCAAAGAACTCCGCGAGCAGCCCGAGGTCGTCGCCCCGCTCACGCAACGGCGGCAGGTCAATCCGCACGACATTGATGCGGTAGAACAGGTCCTCGCGAAACGACCGGTCGTCGACCATGCGGTCGAGGTCCCGGGAAGTCGCCGCGACGATGCGAACATCAATCGGGACTTCAGCGTTGCCGCCGACTCGTCGCAGCTTGCGCTCCTGCAGAACTCGCAGCAGCTTGGCCTGCAGGACAAGTGGCAGGTCGCCGATCTCGTCGAGAAAGAACGTGCCGCCACTGGCCGCTTCCAGCAGTCCCTGCCGCTGGCGATCGGCTCCCGTGAAGGCCCCTCGCTCGTAACCGAACAGTTCGCTTTCGAGCAGGTTCTCAGGAATGGCACCGCAGTCGATCGGCACAAACGGGCCGGACGATCGGTGACTTCGTTCGTGAACAGCGCGAGCGACGAGTTCCTTACCCGTTCCTGTCTCGCCGAGAATCAGGACGTCGACGTCGGTGTCCGCGACACGTCGAATCGTGTCATCGACGGTCCGCATGGCCGGGCTGCTGCCGACAAATGTGTCGAGTGCGTCGTCCATTAAACGATGGGCGTCTGAAAATCACGAAACGGGAAGCTCATCCATGAGGCCACAGCGCGAGACATGCTCGCGATCGAATCCTTCGTTCTCAGATTTCAGTCGAGCTGAAATGAGTCAGGCGTGGCGGACGATTTTGACCGCCACGCCTGATCGTTGGCTGAAACTCGATCACAGGAAGATGTAACCTTCTTCGCCGTGCTGAGTGACATCGAGCCCCTGAACTTCCTCGTCCTGGCTGACCCGCAGGCCCATCGTCGCGTCGAGTACCTTGACGATGATGAACGTGCCCACGAGTGCCAGAGCCGCCGTGGCGATGATGCTGACGATCTGTGGCACCAGCTGACCGGGATGGCCGTCGATCAGGCCGCCATGACCAGCGAGATTCGTCGTTGCGAAGACGCCCGTCAGAATCGCCCCGAGTGTCCCGCCGACGCCGTGAACACCGAACGCATCGAGCGAGTCGTCATAGCCGAACTTTGTTTTGATCTTCGCACAGGCGTAATAGCAGACCACGCCAGCCATCAGGCCCATCGGAATTGCCCAGCCAGCGTGAACCGAGCCGCTCGCCGGTGTGATGCAGACAAGACCGGCGACAGCTCCGGAACACGCACCGAGAATGCTCGGCTTGCCGTGCAGAATCCACTCAATTGCGGACCAGCCGAGAACTCCAGCAGCGGCACACATGTGAGTTGCAACAAACGCGTTGACGGCGGCGGGAGTTGCATCGCCGGCGCTACCGGCGTTGAAGCCGAACCAGCCAACCCACAGTAGCGCAGCGCCAATGCAGGTGTAGGTCAGGTTGTGCGGCGGCATTGGCTCTGTCGGGTGTCCGATCCGGCGACCGATCATGATCGCCACCAGCAGGGCCGAAACGCCCGAGCTGATATGGACGACCGTGCCGCCTGCAAAGTCGAGAGCGGGAAACGCAGCGTCCGGGTTCCACTCGCACAGCCAGCCGTTACTTGCCCAGACCCAGTGAGCAACGGGGCAGTAAACGACGAGTCCCCAGACAACCGAAAAGACGGCCATCGTCGAGAATTTCATCCGCTCGGCAAAAGCACCACAGATCAGGCCAGGCGTGATGATGAAGAACATTCCCTGGAAGACGAAGGTGATCATCGAGTTGGCCCACTCAGCCGGCTTCATCACTCCATCGGGAATCACGCCTTTCATCATGACGTACTCGAAACCGCCGAAATACGGGGTCGAACCGCCGAATGCGAGGCTGTAGCCGATGACGCCCCAGACAACCGTCATCAGGCCCATCAGAAAGATGCACTGCATCATGACGCTGAGGATGTTCTTCTTGCGGACGAGTCCGCCGTAGAAGAGTGCGAGGCCCGGAGCAGTCATCATCAGCACGAGCGCCGACGAAGTCAGCATCCAGGCGACCTTGGCTCCGCTGATCTCGGGTTCTGGTTCAGCGGCTGATTCCCCCGCTGTTTCAGGCGAGGAACCTTCAGAGCTATCGGCTGTTTCGACAACCGCACCTTCAGGAGCAGAAGCGTCGCCATCCTGAGCAAGTAGCAGTGTTGGCTGAGCCAGCAGAGGCAGCAGTGCGGCACACAGGGCCAGCACGCGCCATACACGAGACGAAAAACGCATGGGACTTCCTCTACAGTCAATGGTTCCCGGAATACCATTCACCGCAGGCTTCGCTTCAAATTGTCGAGCTATCCTCTTTTGGACCCTCAACCGACGGGAGCGCAGCCGACCGGTGACCGAAATACAGAACAGGAGCTGTCTCACCCTGTAGAAACAGCGCCGTGCCTCAAGACGAGGCAACTTTTTCCGGGGATAGCACCTGCCGTGCCAGACGGCGGATTGCCCGCCTGCAGGGCTCTCGTCAGGCCGCCGGTTTACTTCTTTCGCAGTCCGCCTTTTTGACGCCAGAACCCCATGGACGAGCTGATTCGCGACCATTTTTCACTGGCGGCAGGCGTCATGGCGGCTCTGGGAGCGATCGTCGGGATCAGTGTCGGCTGGTGGTCGCGAAAGCTCTGTCGGGCTTTTGACGAATTGCCGAAATCGCCTGATGTTCCCGAGCGGCGGCTGCTTCCGTTGCCTCACCTGCTGGCAGGCCTGCTTGCCTTCGAGGCATACTTCCTGGCAGCGTTTTCGCTCGATTGCCTGGCGATTACCGAGGTGCGTCCGGACCCGATTTCGATCTATTGGCGAGTAGCCGGACATCTGGTCCTGCTGATGCTGCTGCTGACCGCGACCTCGACTGACCTGCGTGATTACATCATTCCCGACCAGATCACGCTGCCGGGGACGATCATGGGAGTCATCCTGGCCGTTGGGTCGGGAGACACGCAGATCATGCACTTGTGGGTCGACTGGAATCACCCGCTTGTCGAAATTGCCGGGCCTGAGATTCCGAGATGGATCGCCGAGTATCGGCATCTGCACGGTCTGGCCTGGAGCGTCTGCGGAGTCGTGGCCGGAGGTGGCATCACTCTGCTGGTGCAGCGGCTGTCGTCATTGATTCTCGGCCAGGAAGCTCTGGGGCTCGGCGACGTCACGCTGATGGCGATGATCGGCAGCTTCCTGGGCTGGCAGGCGACCCTGCTGGTCTTTCTGCTCTCGCCGCTGTGCGGAGTCGTGTTCGGTCTGTCGGCCCGGACGCTGACCAATAAGTCGTACATTCCGTACGGGCCTTATCTTGCTGCAGGAGCTGTCCTGACGCTGCTCGGCTTGCGCTGGCTCTGGACGCTGGAGGTTGCCGACGTCTTCTCCGTCCGCCGGCTCTTT
>JAPOLP010000478.1 GCA_029977045.1 Planctomycetota bacterium | reverse complement strand
GGTTGTCGAGCGATTCCCCACCGTCTGGCGACGGTAGCTACGGGGAATTGCATCCCTAATGAGCCCCGATCGCGGTAGTAGAGTCGATGCCGGAAAACGACGCAATCAGTGTCAGCGACGCTGATTGCCGCGTCTCTGAAAGGCAGCTAAAGTCCGTCGACTTTCCGGCCCGGACGGGCGTTGACTGAGAGCGGCCCGACCGCGGATTGAACTGCTGAATTGATGCCAGACGCTACCTCCCCAGACGCCATCGCAGCGGAACTGCCCGACGAGCAGTCTGACGGTCCCCGCAGCGCGTACGAAGCGCGTCGCGATGATCGGCGAGCGGAGCAGGGGCAGCTTGAAGCTCAGGACGACCGGCTCGCGACGATGCGCGGTGGTGTGTTCGTCGGCGCGCTGATTCTGCTGGGATTTGTCATCTGGGGTGACGGGGTTTCGGTCGGCTGGCTGGCAGTGCCTGGTATTGTCTTTGTCGGTCTGGTCGTCGTACATGCCGGAGTCGCGCGTCGACTCGCGCGAGCAAAACGCGCGGTCGCATATTACGACCGGGCGCTGGACCGAATTGCCGATCGCTGGCAGGGCACCGGTATTTCTGGCGAGCGATATCGCGATTCGGATCATCCTTACTCCGGCGACCTGGACATCTTCGGTCGAGGCTCGCTGTTTCAGTTGCTCTGCGGCAGCAGGACTCGAATCGGTGAGAACACGCTGGCCGACTGGCTCTCAAGAGCTGCCGCTCCGGGCGTCATTCGTGATCGGCAGCAGGCGGTCGATGAGCTGCGGAACGAAGTCGACTTCCGCGAGGAACAATCGCTGCTCGACGCCGAAGTGCATGACGAGATCGATCAGAGCCGTCTGCGAGTCTGGGCGGCAGCCAAACCGCAGCCCGTTCCACAGTGGCAGCGAACAGCCGCAACGGTTCTCGGAGGCCTGGCGATTCTGACCGGGATCGGCTGGATCGCTGGCTTCGGGCTCTGGCCGTTTCTTCTGGTTGTGACCATCGAAACGCTGGTCTATGCCGGGCTGCTCGGTCAGATCCGGGCCGTTGCTGGCGATGCAGACGAAGCGGGGTCAGGACTCGCGATCCTCAGCCAGGTGCTGGAGTTGCTTGAGCGTCAGCAGTTCTCGTCGCCGCTGCTGGCTCGTCTGCGGTCGTCGCTCGACACCGACGGGCACCCGCCGTCGTGGCAGATCGCTCGACTGAGGAACCTCATTCAGTCGCTCAACAACTGCCTGCAGAATCAGTTCTTCGGGCCGGTCGCGTTTGTGCTGGGCATCCCGGTCCACGTCGTCCATCGCGTCGAACAATGGCGCGAGCACGTCGGGCCGCACATTCCTGACTGGCTTGACGCCGTCGGGCAGACCGAAGCGCTCAGCTCGCTGGCCTGCTTCGCATTCGAACATCCCGCCGATCCGTTTCCGGAGATCGTCGACGCCGCATCCGAGGCCGAGGCTGCATTTCCGGCGTTCGACGGCGAAGAGATCGGACATCCGCTGCTCTCGGCAGACCGCTGCATCCGCAACAGCGTGACTCTGGGAAGCGACATGCGGCTGATCATGGTCAGCGGCTCGAACATGTCGGGTAAGAGTACGCTGCTGCGAACGATCGGAATCAACACGGTACTCGCGATGTGCGGTGCTCCCGTTCGAGCAACTCGCCTGACGCTGACACCGCTGCAGGTCGGCACGGCGATGCGGGTGCACGATTCGCTGCAGGACGGAGCATCGCTGTTCTACTCGGAAATCTCCCGCGTCAAACGGATCGTCGAATTCGCCGGCCAGACGCCGCCACTGCTGTTCCTGCTCGACGAACTGCTGGCGGGAACGAACTCACACGACCGCCGCGTCGGAGCTGACGGCATCATTCGGCAGCTCGTCGAACGCGGAGCTGTCGGCCTCGTCACGACGCACGACCTCGCACTGACGGAGATCGTCGACACGCTCGACGGTGCTGCCCGGAACGTGCATCTGGAAGATCATCTGATTAACGGCAAGATGTATTTCGACTATCGAGTGCGTCCCGGCGTCGTGAAGAAAAGCAACGCCCTGGAACTGATGCGCATGGTTGGCCTCGACGTCGGCTGAGCAGACTGAGTCGCGTTGCACATCGCCCAAGTCGCGCACGCCAGTCTCCCAGAGACGAATGACGAGTCCTGTCACGTCTCCCGCTTGCGGGAGAGGGCACTGCCTGGTCGCGACTTTCACTGTGTAGAAACTGCAAACTACCTCACGCGATCCAACGAATCCGCAAGCTGAAACGGCTTTCTCGGTCGCCTCGCACGACCACAAAGTTCCTGAGAACGCGTCCAGGGCAAGACCTCGCTTTTTCTGAGAATCGCTGTGGAATCGCGGCGCGGCTCGCGTAATTCGTCATGTGGTTTCAGATGGCTGTTTGACGCTCAGCAGGGAAGCTGTTAGGTCGAAGCGGCCGATCACGCGACGCAGAAACGCGAGGGAATTCACCATGCGAAGTGTTCGACAACGCCGTGCGGCAATGCAGATTCCGACCGAAGCTCTGGAAAGCCGGCTGCTGCTGTCGGCAACGCTCGAAGCGGGCACGCTGACGGTCGACGGCACCGACGAAGCTGACCGGATTCGCATTTTCAATCAGGACGACAATCTGGTCGTCGTCGTCAACGGTGAACGCTCCGAATTCGTTGCGACCGATGTCGAGCAGATTCAGGTCAACGCTGGAGATGGCAACGATCGCGTCGTCCTCGCCGGAGTAGGGCAGGACGCGACGATTGAGGGAGGAGTCGGCAACGACCTTCTCATCGGTGGCAACGGCGATGACGTGATCAATGGTGGAGACTGTCGCGATCGGATTCAGGGCCGCGGCGGTGACGACTCGCTCGACGGTGGCGACGGAGCCGACCGGCTCATCGGACAGGCGGGCGATGACGTCCTGACGGGCGGCAACGGGAACGACTTCCTGAACGGCGGCAGCGGCGATGATCACCTCGGCGGCGGCATCGGACGTGACCGGCTGCGAGGCGGCAACGGGTTCGACATGCTCGACGGCGGCAATGGCCGGGACGATCTCGATGGTGGCAACGGATCCGACATTCTTGACGGCGGAGCCGGCGGAGATCTCCTGAACGGCCAGAGCGACGCGGACATCGTCAACGGCGGGGAAGGCAACGACACGCTCGTTGGCAACTCGGACGAAGACTCGCTTGATGGTGGCGAAGGCGAGAACGTCATTCGGGACCCGCAGAACGGCATGGGCGATCGCCCGACCGACGAAGAAATCCAGCAGTTCATCGCAACGCGGGTCGCCGACCTGTTTGACCGTCTGGACGGTAACGGCGACGGTGAGATCACGGCGGACGAGGTCTCCGAGAATCTCTGGACGCACCTGTCCGCCGCCGACGCTGACGAGAGCGGAAGCATCACCGCCACCGAACTCCTCGACCACGTCCAGACACGGATGGAATCCCACGAAGGCCGAGGCCCCGGCAACGAGATGCGTCCGCCAATGCCCCACGGGCGCGGCCCCCGCTTTCACCGTTAAGAGCTTTCCTGCGCTGAGTCGGTTTCCGTCGGCTCAGCCAGCGTACGTGAGTCTGAGAGGCTCCTGTCTGACCGAGCGTCCCGCAGCCATCGCGTTGTGGGACGTTCGGTTTTTTGATGCGAGGAAACGCTACCGATAACTCTGGCGAAGTCCGGGGATGCTTTTCTGGCTATCGATCCGCTTCTTCGCCGTAGACCTTCTGTCGGAGACGTTCAACGACGAAGCGTATGCACCAGAAACCGGCCACGGCGGCCAGCAGCATTCCCGCAAGGAATATCAGGTTGAAGACGCCTCCGTCTTTCGCTCCCAGATTGATCAGGAAGATCGCCGTGCCCAGTACCAGTGCAGCCAGATAGATCCGGCTGAAGCTGTTGAAGCGAGTGTGCGCGACACTTGTTCCGAGTTCTTCATCGATCACGTCATCGTGATCGTTGTCGAATGCTGTCTGGCATTCCTGACAGACGGGGAGATCTGGCGACTCGGCATTAGCGGATGATGCGCTGCTGCCAAGCAGGCAGTTACAGACCGAGCATCGGATGGCGGAAGACATTGGCACCTCCGTGATGAATCCAGTCTGCTGGGCCGTTACTTCGCGAGTGCCGCGTGATGGCCGGGGATACCCAGGCGGATGCGGTACAGTCCGCTGCCGGCAGTGATATACAGCGTCCGGTTCTGGTCGCCTCGTCCAAAGACACAGTTGGTTGGCAGGACCGGCGTTTCGACATAGGCCAGTTCCTTACCCGCCGGACTGAAGACCACGATGCCGAACCGGCTGGCCGAACGCACGGCGGCGTAGATATGGCCTTCGCGATCGACCGTCATTCCGTCGATGCCCAGTTCCTTGCCGAAGTTGTGCAGCACTCGCTTGTTGCTGAGCGTTCCGTCGTTGGCGACATCAAACGCGTTGAGCGTCATCCGGCCAGGTGTCGCGGGCTCCTTGTCGAGGTCCGCTGTTGCGCTGCCGTTGTTCGTCTCGGCAACGTACAGCGTCTTTCCGTCCGGTGAGAGCATCACGCCGTTCGGCTTTTCGATCTCGCGCGTGGCGACGTGCAGTGAGCCGTCCGGATCGAAGCGGTAAACATTGAAGCGGTCGAGTTCCATCTTTTCCGGACCGACGTACTTCGGGTCGCTGAAGTAGACGCGGCCTTTGCGATCGATTACCAGGTCATTCGGCGAGTTGAACCGCTTGCCGTTGAACTTCGAGACCAGCGGTTTGACCGAACCGTCGGGCAGAAACTCGACCAGTGCCCGATGCCCGCCCAGCGGCGACGCGCAGCAGCCGATCAGCCGGCCATCACGAGTAAACATCAGCCCGTTACCCATTCCGCTGTCGGGACAGTAGACCGAAGTCATCTTCGTCTGCGGATCAAACTTCATCACTCGCGCCGGACCGGAATCAAACGGCTGAGCGAAATCACTGAAGTAGATACCCCCGTCCGGCCCTGCCGCGGCACCCTCAGTAAACCCGCCTTCGGTCCAGAGGGTTTCGAGCTTTGAATCCGCGAGGACAATCGCGCCGTCTCCAGTCACACTGAGTTCGGCAGGCATGGCGTTTGAAACCGGAAGGAACAGTGCCGCCAGAACGGCGAGGCCCCCAAGAGAATGACGACTTCGGCAGGTCATGGCTGGTTCTCCGAACAGAGGTTGCTTTCCACTCGAACCTTCCCTGGCCGACGTTTCGTGAACAGTGACGATGGCTCTTGAGCAGCGACGCGCTCTGACATCCCGTCACAGCAGGCGACGCATTACAGGGTGTCGATTCTGAACCTCGGCC
>JAPOLP010000219.1 GCA_029977045.1 Planctomycetota bacterium | reverse complement strand
CCGTCAGATCGGTGAAGCAGCCAACCGCTCCGGCTATTTGCCCCGTGTCGTCGGTGACCAGTCGGACGTTGCCATGAATATGCAGCTCGCGGCCGTCCTTCGAGAGCAGCTTGCACTCCTGACTGCAGACGCCCGTCATCTGACACTCGTTCGGGTTGTCGAGCATCTCCTTGAGCGTTGCGAAGCCCTTGCAGTTCTGGCCTTCCAGCACGGTACACGGCTGTCCGACGACTTCGTCCCGCGCGTAGCCAGTGATCCGAGCCGCCCCGTCGCTCCACGCAACGAACTGCCCGTCAGCATCGACGGTAAAAATCCCGGCGGCCATCGAGTCCATCACGCGACCGAGAATCGCCGGGTCCTTCTGAAAGTCGAGTTCCATTCCTGCGACGTGCCCTTTCAAGCAGCGAGCCCGGATAGCGAGTAGTTGGTTTGCCACCTTGCCCATTGCTTGTGAGAGGCGACAGGCAGAGTCTATCGAGTTCGCGACAGATCGTTCAGCCGAGGAGTGGTGGACGGCGGCCTCACTGAGTCGTGGCTTTGTCCGGCTCGACGATGTCGAGTACTTCCTTCGCGAACGAATCGTTGCCGTCGCGTTCCGCCAGTTTCCGGAGTGGTTCGAGCGACTCGCTGGTCCGGCACTCAATCAGCAACTCACGCAGTTCGTCATCCTCGGAAACCAGATCGATTATCTTCAGCATTTGAGATCGATTGAGCTGCGGCGTGCCCTGTACCGATTTCCGGATTTCCGGCGTCCGGTCGAGCAGAGACCGGCAGCGCATTTCGTAACCGCGAGGCCAGGCTTTGATCGCACTGAATTCCCAGCGTACGGATGAGTCACTCTGCAACTCGCCGGAGGTTTCAACAATCTCACCGGGCACGCTGAGCACACAATAGAACATCTCCAGCGCGGTGTAGCCGGCACCTTGAATTCCAAACATTCGCGTCAACAGTTCGGCCTGCTGCTTATTCAGAGCTTCTGGTCCACCTGGAAATCTCTGGACGGCTTCCAGTCGAACTTTTTCGAGTCGCGCTTCGAGCGGCTTCTTCTCGTCAAATTCGAGGAGCAGCACTTTGAAAACCGCGGACATCTCGTCAGGCGTTAGTGGCTTGCCGTCACGTCTTCTGACGTGGTGCTGCATCACAAGCGGCAACGCTCGTTCGACGTCAAAGTCTCCGTCTTCGGTTTGAAACTCAGCGGCGTCGTGACCTGGCGGGCACAGACCGTGACGCACCGAAATGCGAAACAGCTCCTTCTTGAATGTCTCTTCTTCATCGGGTCCCAGAGGAATCCCAGACTCGTAAAGGACGTCGGTCGCTGCATTGAACCAGTCATGGCCGTCAGTCCGCAGCCAGCGCACCAGCCGCGAGACTTCGTATTCGTCGCTCATCCCTTTCGAGAAGATGTACTCGTAAAAGTCTGAGAGCAGGCGAAAGAGTTCGGTGCGAGCTTCTCGAAACTCGTCGAGCGGGACTCGGTCAGTCAGCGTTTCCGACCAGAGATACTCCGTGACCAGACCGTAGTCGGCGATCTTCAGGTCCCGTTTCAGCCGGCTGGTCTTGTCCGAGTGCTCGACAGACCGAACATAGTGATCCGGTACTTTGATGACGTCCGGGAAGTGGCCCCAGGCAGCGGCGTAATGGTCAACTTCTTGACGGTTGACGATTTTCAACGAGCGAATTGGACGTACGAATTCTCTGGCATCACCGGCAGCCAGCCACGTGACCTGCTCCCAACTGCCTTCCGCAAGCGACTCATCTGAACTTCGTTCACGCGGCTGCAGAAACGCTCGGTTGATCGATCCGTCGGGCAGGATTTTTGTTTCGAGACGAATCACCGTTGGCTCGCAGCCAGCGACCGCCACCAGAAGGCATAAGAGCAGAGGATTCAGCAAGCCTGGTGATCGTGACATTGGATGTTTCTTCCTCTGACGCTTTCGAGCCGGCCCGCAATTCAATTCAGCAGATCCAGCCGCCGCCGAGGACGCGGTCGCCTTCGTACAGGACGACTGCCTGGCCGGGGGCGACTCCGTATTGAGGCTCGTCGAACGTGACTCGAAAGCGTCCGTCGCCGAGTTGTTCGACCTCCGCTGGCGCGGCGGTGTGGCGATAGCGGATCTTTGCGTCGCAGCGGAAACACTCGGGCACGTCGTCGACCAGCCAGTTCGCCCGGTCGGCTTCAAGAGTCACCCGACCGAGGTCTTCGCGCGTGCCGATGACGACTCGACGGGTTCCCGGTTCGATCGCGACGACGTAGCGAGGTTCTCCGAACGCGAGGCCCAGGCCCTTGCGCTGGCCGATTGTGTATTTCTCGTACCCCTCGTGCTGGCCGAGCAGGTTGCCGGCAGGGTCGACGATCTCGCCCGCCGTGTCGTGCTTTCCGCGATAGCGTTCGATGAAGCCCGCGTAGTCGTTGTCCGGGATGAAGCAGATTTCCTGGCTGTCGGGTTTGTCGAACACCCGCAGCCCGGCCTGCTCGGCCTTTTCCCGAATGGCTGGTTTCTCAAAGTCGCCGACCGGAAACAGGACGCGGCTCAACAGGTCGCGGTTGATGCCGAACAGGACGTACGACTGGTCTTTCGAGAGATCGCGACCGCGAGTCAGAGCGACCGTGGCTTCGGACGTCGCTTGTGTGGCGGAAGGGCGCAAGCCCTCCGGTCCGTCGCTCGCGGAAGTACGTTCACCGGAGGGCTTGCGCCCTGCCGCCACCTCTGAACATCCCCCGTTCGAAGCATCAACAATCCGCGCGTAATGGCCCGAGGCGATTCGGTCGGCTCCGACTTTCTGGGCGAAGTCCCACAGCTTGCCGAACTTCAGCCAGTTGTTGCACATGACGCACGGGTTCGGCGTGCGACCGGCGAGATACTCGTCGGCGAAGTAGTCCTTGATGCGGCCAAAGGCGTCCTGAAAGTTCAACGCGTGAAACGGAATGTCGAGCATGTCGGCGACACGGCGGGCATCGGCGGCGTCCGAAGCGCTGCAGCAGCCCTGCTTGTGCGGCTTCGCTTCGACGACGGGAAGCTGCAGGCCGGTCGGCAGAGCACACGCATCCTCGGTCGCTCCGGAACGCATGAAGAGCCCGACGACCTCGTACCCCTGCTCCTGCAGCAGCACCGCCGCCGCGGAACTGTCAACACCGCCACTCATTGCCAGCACGACGCGGGACATGACGAAACGGAAACTCCTGCTGAAATCGGGCAATGAAATACGGAACCAGTATTTGACGCAAAGGCGCTAAGACGCAGAGCAACGCAAAGAATCTGTGAAGTAGAAGAGCGTCATTCGTTGGCAACCACGCAGCAAGGCTGCTTTGCGAGTCTTTGCGTCTTAGCGACTTTGCGTCAGAAGAGCTTCGACGCAATTCGGAATTTGGCAGTTCACTCCTCATCCTGCCCACCAAACAGGTTGTCAAACTCGAACGGGTCACCATCAGAGCCGTCTCCGTCGTCGGAGTCCCAGGTCAGGCTGGCGTTCATCGCTCGCAGGGCCGGACCGTGCTCCTCGGATTCGACTTCGGAGATCTGGAACATCGAGAAGATGCTGAACTCGTCGGTCTCACACGCTCGCAGGGCAACTTTGCTGACGAAGTCCAGGCTGATCAGGTCGAGGTTCACGGCAGCCGTCGGCAGCAGGCAGATGCGCTCGTCGGATTCGTAAACGTCGACTTCGCCGTACTCTTCCTCGAAGCACTGAAGAGCGGAATCGATGATCTCCTCAGCGGGTGGTCGCTCGAAGATCAGGCTCATTGTCCAGAAGGCGGTGCCCGGACCTTCGACCGTGGCCGCGATCTGATCGTCGCTGTTATCGACGCTCAGTTCCCACCCATCGGGGTACTCGAATCGGACACCGTGCGTTTCGTAAACCTGCATGAGAACGTGCTCTCGCAAAATGTGCCGCACGCGGAAAATCCAGCCTCTCGCGGCGCTTGTGGCTGTCACAGGGACGGATTAGATTAAAAATCGTTCGAGAATCACATCCAGCAGGCGATGCAGTTCGCAGTCGGAAACGACTGGCTCGCCCCTTCTGAGCCCGGATCGACGTGCTTTCCGGAACGTTCTGGCCAGTGTCAGAGAGGCGAATCAGAAGGGCACGGGCACCCCGCCGTTCACTGGTCCGGATTTCGTTTTCCGAGACCGGCTCGATTGAGTGGCAATTCCAGGGCGGTGGCTTTAGAACCGGTATCGCGGCAGTTTTCATCTGATCAAATCAGGAGTTGGACATGGCATCGGCACGGGCACAGGAAGTCGCAGAGCTTCTGTGGGAAATCAAACGCGCGGGCAAACTGGGAGCCTTCACGACGGTGGCTCGAAAAGCCGGCTTCAGCCCCGGGGCCAATGGCCGCACCATCCAGACCGTCCTGAAAACCGTTCGCCGCGACTGGCCGCACCTGCAGTGGTGGCGAGTCTTCCCTGATGACGGCCTGATCGAAAAAGACTGCGAACAGGCCCAGCTCGCCGCTGAAAACGGCTTCGAGTTCGCTGACGAAGCCGACGACAAGGTGAAGGTTGTCGACTTCAACGAACATGTGATGGTCTGGGAAGAAGAAGCGTCAGAAGACAAGACGGACGAGGAAGAGTAGGCCCTGCTCTGCGACTCTTTGAGATCGCGTCTGAGGGAATTCCTGGTTTCGCCAGTTGCCATTCATCAGCCCCGACATTTATTTCGGGGCTCTGGCCCTCATGCAACGAATTATGATTTGCCGCTGGCCGTCGCATTGTGGTGACCAGCGGCAAGTCTTGTTTTTGAGTGAAACTCAAGCCGCCGTTGCTCAGCGAGGTTCGTCTCAGGAGACCAGCGATGGCCATGATCAAGTGGCGAGGCCGCTGGTACTCCTTCTCGGTCGCCTGGCAACTGATCCTGCTGGCGGCCCTGGTCCTGTTCGCGCTGCTGTCGTCGCTACGTTAAAGCTTTGAACCACCGGGCACCGCGTTCCTCACGGAGCTTCGTCCCATGGCTGATCCCGAACGTCAGAAGAAACCTCGTCGTCGACGCAAAAAGGCCGCATCTCGTCCCGCTCCGGAAGCCCAGAAGCAGGGCAAGTCGATCGAGTGGGTTGTCGGCGCGTTGATGGTGCTGATCCTGCTCGGCAGCTGGGCGATGATGGCGGGCGAGTACGCCAAGGCCGAGGATGGCTGGCGGTCAGACCTCACCGCCGAAGCCGAGTTCATCCAGGGCAGCCCGCGTCGTCTCCGAGGCGGAGCCGCCATGCTCACCAGCACGATGGGCTTCGTTGACTTCCTGGAAAACGCCGTCGTCCAGATCCCCAGCGTCTTCAGCGTCCTGCGCTTCACGTTTACCGAGAAGCTCTGGATCCCGGTCACCACCATCCTGCTACTGGCCACCGCCGCCGGAGCCGGCTACGGCATCCGCAAAGTCGAACACCACCTCGAATCCACAACCCCCAAACACTCGCCGCCGGACGATCGCTAGTTCCTGTCCGACGGCGGGAAAAAATCCGGGCTACCCTGTTACACAACCTATTCGCGACGTCGGGTGCATTTCCGGCGGGCCTTCCACAGTCCCGCGACAGTGCCACCACCAATGAATGCAACAAACAATGCGCCCACGATCCAATCGTCTGCCCAGTGCGTGGTGATGCGTGAAATTGAAGTTTCGCCAGTTAGGACGCAGCGGATTGTGTAGAACTGCCACGATTCCATATTGGCGAGAATCGTTAAGAGGACATAGGCAATCAGTGCGCCGCCGAAGCCATAAAGAATCGTGGCCCCAACTCGAAAGAAATGCCGCGGTGATTCGTAGGGATTCGACAATCGGCTAGCGTCCGGCAACATGATTCTTAACAACAGCCCTGTCGTTCATGCAGGGCGACGGAGAGTTTATCTCGGGCTCGAAAACTATCGTCAATACTCAGTCGCGTGATGCCTTGAAACGGACATGGTACTCATGGGAAGAATCTGTCGTGCGTGGATTTGGGATCAGGATGAAGTCGTCGGCGATGACTGGGTTCAGGTCAGCGCCTTCGAGGATCTCGACGTTGGCGATGCGGTGGTCGAGCAGTTCGATGATGGGACGCCAGCCGCGTTGGGCTCCGTTGGTGTTGACTGGTTGGAACGAGTCTTCGCCGCGGCGGGGCGTGATCGTCAGTGTGTAGACGTCGCCGTCGATTGTCAGTTGCTGGTCGTAGGCTTTGTCCATCGGAGCCATGCGAGCCTGCCAGGCAGGGTCTCCGTAGAACGCGACTGTGTCGCGGTCCCAGAGCAGGCCGCGTGAGTCAAACTCGGTCAGGCCCAGCGACTTGCCGGCGTCGTTGGGAGCGGCACTCGGAATTTTGCGGGCTCCGGGACTGACGTCGGTGGCGACCAGGTCATCGAAGTACGTGTCGAGGCGGTGGATCAGTGCGTGCTGGTTGGCGTGGAAGGCTTCCGTCAGCGTGTAGCGGCCTGGCTGCTCGACGAAGTAGTCGAGCACTCCCAAGCCGCTGTAGCCGTACCAGGTCAGCACGGTGTAGCCGATCATCTGATGGACGCCGACGTCGTTCATCCACGCCAGAGCCATCGCGTCCGGACCGTTGATATGCCCCATCAGGCAGTTGCCGATCGGCAGGTAAACCTTCGGGTTCTTCGATTGAATGCGGAATCGTTCGCCACTGGTCGTGTCCCCGAACATCTGCCCGGCCTCTGACCGGAAGAAGCCGTTGCGGTAGCGATACCCGATCTGCCAGTTCCGCTCGGTCGCGTGGCCGGAGGTCACGAACAGGTCCGAGGCACCGTTCGTCAGCGTGTCCGCCAGAGCGTGCGTCGTGTCCGCCGGACCCCGAGCTTCCTCGACCTCACCGCCCGGTTGCCGACTGACTGTTTTGTGCTGAACCAGTTCGTCGTACCAGACTCCCTGGCTGCACTTGTCGAGCGCGACTTCGGTCCCGGACGCGACCTTGCGAACGGTCAGCGGTTCCGCGTGCCGGGCAATCTTCAGAGCGTTCGCGGCGTCGTACCCCGTGAGGATTCCCCACAGCGTGTCGGCGTAAGGATCGTCGTCGAACTGCCGCGTCAGCCGATGCACGTCCGCCACGAACTGCCGCCCGGCTTCCGTTGGAGTCGCCACGAAGCAGGTGTAGCGAGGATGCCTGCTTCGCAGCGCCGGCAGGGCTTCGTGAACGCTCTCGGCAAACGTGACGACATCGGCTCCGTCGTATTTCTGTTCGAGAGCTGCGACGACCTGCTTCCACTCGGGATCGCCGTTTGTTGCTACGGAAACGACGATTGAATAACTGGCTGCGGGTTGTGGTGACGCAGTGTCGGCGGTCTGTTTCCCGCCGGGATTCGACCAGAGCCGGCCCAGCAGCGCGAACATCTCGGGGTCGTGCTCCTTCAGTTCTTTGTTCGTGAACGGGAAGAAGTCGTTGGTCGAGAAGAACGCTTCAGAGCACTCAGCGAAGTACTCCATCGGGTTCGTCATCGCGTAGGAGCGTTCGACGGAAGTGCGACCGTCGCCGAATCGCCGTTCGACTTTTTCGTAGAGGGCCTTCTCCTTCGCCCGCTCGTACGCAGCTTTCAGGTCCGGATTGCCGAAGCCTTTGGGTAGCACGCGGTCGTGGTAGGCGTGAGCCAGTTCGTGCAGCGCGAAGTTCGGCATCCGCTTTGTCTCACGCTCGAAGATGCGGACGTTCGTAAATTCGACGCCTTTGGCCATCACCGTGTCACGACCGTTGTCCCGCAGCCATCCCGCTCCGGGGTGATATTCCGCCCGCTGGCCGGCATTGGGGTACGGCGGCGAGAACCACAACGGCACCTTGCGGAGTTCCTTCACCGCCGACGCCGGGACGACTCGAGTGATCTCACGAAGCTGCACGGTCAGCAGCTCCATCGCCTGCTCGGTGAGTTCGCGTTCGTTCTCCAGAAGCCGCGGACTGATGAGTACCGTCCAGCCTTCGATGTCACGCTTCTGATGCTCGGCGGGCTTTTCTTCTGTGTCGGTTGCTTCGACGTCGGAGTTCTTTGCCTTTCCTGCGGCTTTCTTTGGCCTGTCGTTGCCAGGCTTTCCGGCTCGCGCGGGTTCGGCGTTCTGAGTGGGGAACGCCGCGGCCAGCTCCGACTTCAAAGCCGCGAACTTCGGATCGTTCGCAAGGTTCGTCCATTCGTTCGGGTCGTTTGCCAGGTCATAGAGTTCCTCGGAACCGTCGTGATACCGGATGTAGCGATGCGTTTCGTTTCGCGCGGCGTGGTTGTTCTGGCCGTGCGTCGTGAGTGCGGGATGCGGCCACTGCGCAGCGGAGTCTTCCAGCAGAGGCCGAACGCTGCGGCCTTCCAGGTCGTCGCGGGTTT
>JAPOLP010000726.1 GCA_029977045.1 Planctomycetota bacterium | reverse complement strand
GCGAGCGCGTGCCGGCTGATTGTCGGGAGCGGCTTTCGCTACGGATGCGGATTCTGTGGGGAGTCGCGCAAAAGGAAAACCCCGCAGGAGCGAATCTCGGTTCCTGCGGGGCTAAATGGTGCGAGCCGGACTCGCAATGCGGAGAGGGAGGGATTCGAACCCTCGGACCAGTTTGACCCGGTCACATCATTAGCAATGATGCGCATTCGGCCACTCTGCCACCTCTCCGGGTCTGTGACCAGCGGCGGAATATAGCCTCCAGCACCTCGAACGCAAGTGCTTCCGGACGGGGCCTTAGACCGGACTGCCGCCCTTGTGTGAGGTGCCTCGCAGGTTACTCAGAACCGGTGGAAACGGGCGTTCGAGCCGGTTTGGCGTTGCGATGGAGGCAACTGACGCGCGCGGGCGTTTCGATCGCGGAGCGATCAACGACTTTCGGCAGTCAGGTCAGTTCGATTGTGACGGGGGCGTGGTCGGAGACGGTCAGGCCGCCGGCTCGGCAGATTTCGGCGGAGTGGAAACGCTTCGCGGCGGCGGCGTTGCCCAGCAGGTAATCGATGCGCCAGCCACGGTCGAGTTCCCTCGCCTTGCCGCGGTTCGACCACCACGAATACGGCCCCTGAACCTCGCCAAAGTGCTGCCGGACCAGGTCACTCCAGCCGGTGTCGAGCAGGTCGGAGAACCACGCTCGTTCGTGCGGCAGGAAGCCCGACGTGTTCTCGTTCGACTTCGCGTAAAAGATGTCTCGTTCGGTGTGAGCGATGTTGAGGTCGCCGCCGACGACGACCGGGCGGCGCTTTGTGCGGATCGAGTAGCTCCACGGCAGGAATTCGGCGAGCCACTGCTCTTTGACGGCCTGACGGTCCGGGCTGGACGAGCCCGACGGCAGGTAGACGCAGACGACTTCGACGCCGTCGATCAGCGCGCGAATGACGCGGCCTTCCGGATCGTCGGAGTCGAGGCCCGTCGCGAGAATCTCGATCGGCGAGCGGGACAGGATCGCCGTTCCCGAGTATCCCTTCCGCTCAGCCGGATGCCAGTGCACGTGCCAGCCGTCGGGAGCTACCCATTCCCTGGGGATCTGGTCCGGCAGAGCACGGACTTCCTGCAGCATCAGCACGTCCGGCTGCACTTCGTCGACGATCTCCGCGAAGCCCTTGCGAATGGCTGCTCGAATCCCGTTGACGTTCCAGGTGGTGATGCGCATTGGTTGTTTGGTCGCGGGGGCTGATCTAAAAGTAAGAACTGTCTGAAGACGATCACGGGTACGGTCTGCAGCGCAAAGACGCAGAGGTGCAAAGGAACGCAAAGCCTTTGCGAATCTTTGCTTCTTAGCGTCTTTGCGCTGAGATGTCAGCCTGCTGTTCTGATGAGAAGGGAAGCTACTCTACCGAGGCGTAGAACGCGTTGGCGGCGGCGACTCCGGAGCCGGCTTGGAACGACGCTCCCTGGTCGGCGAGGCAGTTCTCCAGAGCGGCCAGGAAGAGCAGGACGTTGCGTGACGAGCTGGCTTCTCCCATCAGGCCGATGCGCCAAGTCTTGCCTTTCATTGGACCGAGACCCGCTCCGATTTCGATACCGAACTCGTTGAGCAGTCGGCCACGAACGGCAGCGTCGTCCACTCCGTCCGGGATGCGGACCGCGTTGAGCATCGGCAGGCGGAACTGTTCCTCGACGGCGTACTCGATGCCGAGGGCTGCCAGGCCGTCTCGCAGTGCCAGATGGTTGCGGCGGTGTCGGGCGAAGCGGTTTTCGAGACCTTCGTCGAGGGCCAGACGCAGGGCTTCGTGCAGGCCGTAATTCATGTTGATCGGCGCGGTGTGGTGGTACGCTCGCGACGAGTCGCTCCAGTAGTTGCGGACCATCGTCATGTCGAGATACCAGCTCGCGACCTTCGTCTTGCGGGCATCGATTGCGTCGAGCGCTCGCTGGCTGAACGTGACGGGGGCGAGTCCCGGCGGGCAGCTCAGACATTTCTGAGTGCCGCTGTAAACCGCGTCGAGGCCCCATTCGTCGACTTTGACGGGAACGCCGCCGAGTGACGTGACGCAGTCGACCAGCAGTAGGGCTCCAGCGTCGTGAACGATCTTTGCGATCTCTTCCAGCGGCTGCAGGGCACCGGTCGACGTTTCGGCGTGAACGAGGCCGACGACTTTCGGCGAGTGTTGCTTGACGGCGGCAGCGACTTCCTCGGGCGAGAAGACTTCGCCGAACGGACGCTCGATCGCGGTGACCTCGGCGCCAGCTCGCTCAGTGACGTCTTTCATGCGACCGCCGAAGACGCCGTTGACGCCGACGATCATCCGATCGCCCGGTTCAATCAGGTTAACGACGCAGGTCTCCATGCCCGCGGAACCGGTTCCGCTGACGGCCAGCGTCAACCGATTCTCCGTCTGAAAGACCTGCCGCAGCATCGACTGCACTTCGTTCATCGTCTGCAGGAAGAACGGGTCGAGGTGACCGACCGTCGGTGCGCCCAAAGCGGCGAGCACGCGAGGATGAGTATCGCTTGGGCCGGGGCCCATCAGGATGCGACACGGCGGGTTAATCGGCTGCGGAACGGACTGTGACATGGCATTGCTCCGGTGATCTTGAGGGAGCGACGGGAGAATGGTCGCTCACGTGGGTTGAGTTTTCAGGACGATGGCCGCTCTTCGTTGTCGCTCAGGCTGTCTGGTCGTCGTCGGATTTGGGACGCGGGCGGAAGTACTTCATCGACTGCAGGACGACCATGCGGCGGCGGGCCAGGCGGACGCCCATCGACAGGATGAAGTTGAGGAAGCCGGGGATGACGAACAGCTTGCGTTTTTCGAGGCCGCGGATCGAACGCCGGACAACAAAGTCGGCGGTGTGCGAGCGTTGCTTCTTCAGCCAGCCCTGAACGCCGGCGACATCGAAGAACTCGGTTTCCGTGGTTCCGGGACAGAGTGCCTGAATCGTGACGCCTCGGTCGCGGCACTCGGCCCACAGTGCTTCGCTGAAGTGCAGCACGAAGGCCTTGGTCGCGGAGTAAACCGGCATGTAGGCGACGGGCTGAAACGCAGCCACCGACGAGACGTTGATGATCGCTCCGTGTTCGCGTTCGAGCATCTGCGGCAGGAACAGGTACGTCAGCTCGGTCAGCGACGCGATGTTGAGCTGAATCATGTTGAGCATGCGCTGCGAGTCGGTGTCGTCGACGACGCCGACGTTACCGAAGCCGGCGTTGTTGATCAGCAGTTCGACCGCGATGCCCTGGCCCTTGATCAGCGAGAAGATTCGCTGTGGTTCGCCGGGTTCGGTCAGGTCGCCGACGATCAGTTCGCACTGCGTTCCATGCCGCGTGTGCAGGTCGTCGGCAAGTTCTCTCAGCCGGTCTTCGCGGCGGGCAGTCAGGACGAGGTGCATTCCTCGGGCAGCGAGGAAACGCGCAAACTCGGCCCCGATTCCGGAAGAGGCTCCGGTGATTAGCGCCCAGCGATCAGCGTATGTATCGAGCAATGGAATGTCTCCGTCCGGCGGCAGCGGCTGGCAGAACGCCCGCAGTCTGATTCAGACCCGGCCAGCCATCAGCACCGGCAGCGACAAATGAATTGTGACCCAGCAGGAAAGACGCGACCGATCGAGATCGTGCGAGGGGACCAACCTCGGATTTCGACGGGTTCATTACCGGCTGAAAAGCCGCTGGAAACCGAGGAAATCTGCGTCATTCCGAAGGCGGAAATGTAACAGATCGCTGTGGACGAAAAAGCGAGGCCGCTTCCGTGGTGTGCGGACCGTTGCGCTGCTGGTTCG
>JAPOLP010001121.1 GCA_029977045.1 Planctomycetota bacterium | reverse complement strand
GGAGTCGGCGCGAGCAAGGGCGGGAAGAAGATCACCGACGTCGACCACGTGCCGGCGTTCTGGCCGGACAACGAGGTCGTCCGCAACGACCTGCTCGATTACGCCTACGAGATCGAGTACTTCGACAGCCATCTCGGGCGGATGCTGAAATCGCTTGAGGATCGCGGGCAGCTCGACAACACGATCGTCGTCGTCACCGCCGACAACGGGATGCCGTTTCCTCGCGTCAAAGGTCAGGAGTACGAACTCTCGAATCACCTGCCACTGGCGATCATGTGGCCTCGCGGAATCAAGGCCGCCGGACGCACAGTCGACGACTACGTCAGCTTTATCGACTTCGCTCCGACCTGGCTCGAAGTGGCGGGAGTTGACTGGCAGCAGTCCGGAATGCACAGCTCGCCGGGCCGCAGCCTGACGGACGTCTTTCGGTCGCCGAAGTCGGGACAGGTCAACCCGGCACGCGACCACGTGCTGATCGGCAAGGAACGGCACGACATCGGACGCCCGCACGATCAGGGCTACCCGGTGCGAGGCATCGTGAAGAACGGCTGGCTGTACCTGAAGAACTTCGAGCCCTCCCGCTGGCCAGCCGGTAACCCCGAGACCGGTTACCTCAACACCGACGGCTCGCCGACGAAGACGGAAGTTCTCGACCGGCGAGCGGACGCGGCGACGCGCGAGTTCTGGCAGTGGAACTTCGGCAAGCGACCGATCGAGGAGTTGTATCACGTCGCGTCAGACGTCGGCTGCATGAAGAATCTCGCGCAGCTCGCGGAAGCGTCGGAGCAGAAGGCGGAGATGATCAGGCAGCTCGAAGCCGAACTACGCGACCAGGAGGACCCGCGCATCCTCGGCAAGGGCGACGTGTTCGATCGGTACATCTACTCGGCGGAAGGCACTCGCGGCTTTTACGAACGCTTCATGCAGGGCGAAAAGCTCAAGGCCGGCTGGGTCGAGCCAACCGACTTCGAGAAGACGCCGCTGACTGACGAAGGTCTGCCGGTCTCGAAGTAAAAGACCGGTTGGCCAGATGATCGTAGAACGGACTTCAGTCCGTTTTCACGTGAGGTCCACGACTGAGTGAACGGACTGAAGTCCGTTCTACAACGCCTCAATCGGTTCGACGACGATACCCGACGCGGTGATCTGGACGACGCGCAGGCCGGGTTTAATTTCGTCGCCGATGCAGACGATCCGCGAGTCAACGAGGGCAGCGGGGCCGTTCTTTCCGTTGAAGATGCCCTGCAGTTGAAGCTGAGACAGTGCTTCCTGGATCCGTTGCTCGCTCTGTTTCGCGTCGATCGCGGCGACTGGATGTGGCGACTCCGGGGCCGGTGGCACTGTCGAACGCTGCTCAAGTGCGCCGCTTAAGGCGAAGGGATCGAAATCAGCAATCGACTCGCTATCGACAGCCGGCCAGGTCTTTGTGTCGAATCCTGGAAGGCTGACATCAGGCGATTCAGGCACCGAACCCAGCAAGTTCGTCACGCCGGCTTCGTCAGCAGTTGCGGCAACCGTGGCCGCATCAAGTGAGTCCTTGTCGCCAGTCGCCAGGCTCCAGACGAGCACCATCGTCAGGAGCGGAATCAGCGCGATCTTCCAGGCTGGAGCTGGTCGCCTGGCCGCCTTTGAGGCCGTCGATGTTTCAGGCGTTGCCATCGTTGCGGTCTCCTGTCTCGGACGTCAGTGGCTGAAAATAGACGACAACGCTCATTCGCACGGAATAGTGCTCCGCACCTGGAGTTGTATCGCGGTCGACCGTCAGCGACGTAACACGGCACAGGCGAGGCAGCTTTTCGAGGCCCGCAAGAAACTCACACAGGCTGCGGTACCCGCCGAGGGCGGACAGCGAGATCTCCAGCTCGCGGTGCGTCTTGCGTTCGGTAATCCCACCGGGCCGGAATTCCTGGATCGTCAGGTCGGTGTCCTGCGCAAGCCGCGAGACCTGTGCCAGGAACTCGCTTTCCTGAGCTGTCTCGGGGATGCGTGTCACGGCGGCGGCAAACTGCTTTTCCGTCTGCTCCAGAAGTTCCTGCAGCTCAACCCGGCGGGTCTCGATGTCGTCGGCTCAGGCGAGAAACTGTCGCAGCGATTCCACCTGGGAATCGACAGCCTGTTGCTGTTCCCGAGCCTGCAGGACTCCCAGATTGATAACGAGCAGGC